>CAZBMC010000016.1:9085-14321 GCA_964493065.1 uncultured Gammaproteobacteria bacterium | reverse complement strand
CCACTCACCGGCCCACCTTGGACGACGTGTTTTTGAAGCTCACTGGCCACGAAGCCGAAATCAAGACGGAGGAACAAACGTAATGTCTACATCAATTGCCAGCAAAATCCCGCAGCAAAAACACTCTGGCCTCACCTGGTTCTTCATTGATAGCTGGGTGATGGTCAAGCGCAGCTTGCTCCAAATCCGGCAGGACCCAGAGCAGCTGCTGGGGCTCACCATTCAGCCAATCATGTTCGTGGTGCTGTTTCGCTACGTCTTTGGCGGCGCCATTGATACCGGTGGCGTGAGCTACGTCAATTTCCTCATGGCCGGCATCTTCGTGCAGACGGCAGCGTTTGGATCGACCATGTCTAGCTACAGCGTGGCTATTGATTTGGAAAAAGGAATCATGGACCGGTTCCGGTCGTTGCCCATGGTGAAGAGCGCGGTGCTCACCGGGCACGTGACAGCAGACTTGTTCCGTAACCTGCTGGCCACCGCAGTCATGGTTGGCGCGGGTTTGGCCGTAGGCTTCCGGCCCGAAGCAAGTGCCAGCGAGTGGGTGCTGGCCATTGCACTGCTCTTGTTCTTCTCGTTCTCCCTGTCGTGGCTGTTCGTCCTGGTAGCGCTCGTTGGCAAATCCATTCAGTTTGTGCAGCAGTTCGGTTTCATCCTCATCTTCCCGCTCACTTTTGTGAGCAGTGCGTTCGTACCGGTGGAGACCATGCCCTCCTGGTTGCGCGTCTTTGCTCAGAACCAGCCGCTGACGCACCTCATTGAAGCCATTCGCGCACTGCTGGTTGGTACTCCCGTGGGTGACCACGTGGGGTGGACCGTGATGTGGAGCTGCATTATCTTGGTGACCGGCCTCATTGTCACCACCACCATTTTCCGGCGGCAGGCGAAGTGACGCTGCAGCGTCATCCTGAGGCCAGCAGGCCGAAGGATCTCGTTGTTGGAAAATGCGACAGGGGTGTTTTTGCATTGACATGATTGCCACCGTTGCGTACACTGCGAGCTCTGGGTACACTGAGAGCAGTCCTTTGTTATGTGATTGATATACCGGGGTGGTCATAGCTTCCGCCAACGGCGGATCCCGCAAACGGCGGGACAATGGTACCCGCCTGCTCCCGCCACGGCGGGATTCGGCGGGCAGGGAGCACTGGTTTGCCCGCCCCGCTCGCCAAAGCATTCTACTTACATTTACAAATAATATTTCGTGCCATCTACAGGGGTGGTCATAGCTCAATGGTAGAGCACTGGTTTGTGGTACCAGTGGTTGTGGGTTCGAGTCCCATTGACCACCCCCGTGGATAGCATACTTCTTCGGCTCGCTTTGGCGGGCCGGAGGTGGTACCAGTGGTTGTGGGTTCGAGTCCCATTGACCACCCCCGTGTAGCAATCAAAAACTATTGCACAGTCTTGCGGTGAGCCTTTGGAGCAAAGTATGGAGGACTCGAAGGGCGAGGACAGCTGCCGGTGGCAGCTGACCGCAAGCCCCGGCTTTTCGAATGCGTGGAGATGCTCTGATCGGAACGCGTGCGAAAAGGAGTCCCATTGACCACCCCCGTGCACCAATCGACAGCTTCGTTGTACCTCCTGCTTCCCTTTCAGTCTGGCAGCCTGTAAAGTATAGGTAGTCGTCTTTTTGGTTCCCTATGGCTTCTTACCCACAGAGTGTAGAAAAACTCATCACTGCGTACGAGCAACCTCTCCCAAACTTAGAGGCGCTACCGGGTGTCCCACGGATCAAACTGAATGAGGTCATTAGTAAACTTGCCTACGTCTACGAAAAAGTCCGCAATTCCATTGATTTCCGGGAGGAGCATTTGCTCCGGCGAAATGCCATTGAGCGGATTTTGCGGCGGCGGTACCTGGTGGAGAATCGGAAATTCATTGATGCCAAACTCCTGGTCCATGAGCTCATTCGGGCGCGCTACTTGCCCAATGACAAGCTACCGGAGTCGCTCATCCCAATCGTCCAGAACTACATTGACCGATACTTGTCGCTCCTCGATCACCTGCAGTTGCACCGAACCAGCCCAGAAGATCGGAAGCACATTGGGTGGATACTGAGTGTCGCATCTGCCGATGTGGAAGAACGCCTGTCACCAACCACGCGGGAAGACGCACTGGTGGAAGTCATGTACGGCTCACTGCGGCAGAACATTGTGCTGCCCGATGAGGTTCCCACTGGCCAGGAGCAGGATGTGCTGGTGTACTTGGCGATGCACCGTGCGCTCCTGAAGTCCGATGAAGCAACCCTGCGCTACCACCTCTTCACCTGGGCATACCCAACCTGGAAAAATCCTGACCACAAGATAACCGAGGAAGTTCGTGTGCACTTTGCAAAGATGGTGGAAGGTATAGAAGCACGCATCAACCACCCGCTCTCGGAGCGCATGTTGGGGATTTGCCGTCGGTACGCAATTTCCTTCATTACCCTGGCTGATGTCCTACGAACGAATCCGGGGAAAGAGCGGGAGCTCGTCATGCATCCGGGACTCATGGATGAAACGGTACGGAAGGCAATGGGGGATCGGGTCAAGCTCGTGCGGACGCGGTTGCGCCGAACCACGGCCCGAAGCATTGTGTACATCTTCATTACCAAAATGTTGCTGGCTTTGCTGGTTGAGCTGCCCATTGAACTCATTTTCTTTCGCAACAAACCATTGCTTCCGCTGTACATCAACGCGACATTCCACCCACTCCTCATGGCCTTCATTGGACTCAGCGCCGTTGTCCCGGGGAAGGAGAATACAGAGCGCGTGGTTTTGGCCGTGCGGGAAATTTTGAATCCCAGCGCGCCGCGGCAAGTTTTTGGGAAGAAGCACCGGCCACGTCGACGGCGACCAATCACCACTTTCATCTTTACGGTGGCGTACATGGCCACGTTCGTCCTGAGTTTTGGTGGGATAGCCTGGCTGCTTGTCACCTTGCAGTTTACGTGGATTAGCATTCTCATCTTCCTCTTCTTCCTCTCGGTCATTAGCTTCTTTGGCATGCGGGTACGCCAGGTCGTGCGGGATCTGGTCATTCTTGACCGGCGGGAAAATCTCTTCATGCTTCTCCTAGATTTCTTCTCCTTGCCGATTCTCCGCGTGGGACGATGGTTTTCCAAGAAGATTCCCAAGTTTAACCTCTTCAGTTTCATCCTGGACTTCATCATTGAGGCGCCCTTCAAAATTTTTGTGGAAGTGGTGGAAGAGTGGTTCTCTTTCCTGCGCGAGAAGCGGGACGAAATTGGCTAAAATCATTGGGGTTTTGGGGGTGTGCTATACTAGTTTTCACCTCGTTGTTAACCCCATAACCCCATGCGGAAAGTCGCATCGATTATCGGGACAGGCGCCATTGCTCTGGCGACCGTCTTTGGCGGTTTCACCCCAGCCCAGGCAGCCAGTGAGCCAGCTGTCGGGAGTATTACGGTAACCGGCACGCTTACCGCAATCAGCGGTACAGCTTTGCCTGCAACCCTCAGTCTCTTGGTAGGTGCCACAACCTACACAGTGGAAGTCCCCACCACGGCAAAAATTATTCGGCGGTACAACGGCGCGTCAGATTTAGGTGAATTTTTAATTAATGACCGCGTGGAAGTGCGTGGTAATGCGTTGAACGACGCGGCGAATACCATCAACGCCACGCGAGTGAAGAACTGGAGTATGCAGCGCGTTGGCGGCACGTTCAAAGGAACCATTGTGACCACGGATTGTGCCAACAACATGTTTACGTACAAACCCGACAAGCGTGACCAGCAGACGGTGTACCTTTCCGCAACCACCAAAATTACCCGCGGGGGTGAGAAGGGGACCTGTGCCGGTTTGAAGAATGGTGAACGTGCGAAGGTAATTGGTCTGTGGCGGCAATCAAGCAAACGCATTGATGCAGATCGGATTGTCGTTGATATGAAAACGATCACGGGCACCATTGCTAGTATTACCCTGACGAACGGCGGCTTACCTGCAACGTTGACGATTGAACGAAAAGGAAAAGTCGGGAGTAGTTCAGTAAAAGTGAGTACCTCAGGGAGTGACGATGCGATGACGACCGAAACCTGGACCGTGAACGTCACCAGCGCTACTAAGCTCTTCCGTCGGTACATGGGGAAAGCAACCATTGAAGAGTACCTGGTTGGCGACAAGGTGGAGGTTCGTGGAACCCGTACTGCCGATGCGAAAACTATCAACGCTAATGTGATTCGGAATAATACCCTCACCATTAAGTTTGGGGATTTCACTGGCACAGTCCTCTCCGTGGATGCAACGGCCAGCACCTTCAAACTCCGCGTGAGCAGTAAAAAGTACGGTGATGTGACCGTGACCACCACGGCAACCACCAAGTACGTGGACGAGAATGGCCTGCGTGCCTTCGCAGATCTCACAGCCGGTGACCGCGTCAAAGTCCTGGGCACGTATACATCCAGCACCAAGAAGTTAGCGGCAACCCGCGTCTTCTTTAAAGAAGCGCAGAGTGAGGTAGAGGGAGATTAAAGAATTAGCAGCACACATACAGCCACCGGAAAACCGGTGGCTGTTTTAGAATTTCTTGAGTGCTTTTCTATTTATTTACTTGCTATACTTTAGCTATGCTACATTTGTCCAGTTCGCAATCAACGCAGCTAAGTCGTCAATTTTTTAGCCTCTGCTTATTTGCGGTGGGTATTGTTGCAGCTGCAACTGCTTGGCTGGTACCCGGGGTTCGGGATGCTTTTCATGCGTTTGCAACGAGCGGGCCAATAGGATTTTTCTTGGTTGGGCTGCTCTACGCACCCAGCCTGACGGCGCCGCTGGCAACCATCCTCATCCGGGATGCGGGCGCAGCAGCAAACCCGTGGGTGATTGGGCTCGTTGGTGGCATTGGAGCGGGCGCATTTGACCTTGCGGTCTTCCCCTTTAGTCGTCGTTCTGCCGAGCAGGGTGTCTTCCAAAAGTTTCGTGAGCGCCTATTGGGACGCCCGGCAATTTCTTGGACACTGGCTTTTGTGGGAGCCGTGATCATCGCCTCACCTCTTCCAGACGAATTGGGTAGCGGGCTTTTGGGCTTATCACACATTCCCGCCAAAGTATTCCTTCCATTTTCTATTCTCCTCAATGCCATTGGCATTGGAATCATTGCTGCGATTTTGTGAGGGGAAGCTAAGGGGGGGCAACGAGCAAAACCCGCGAGTGTCGTCGCGGGTTTTGCTTTTCAGGGTAATTGTGATTACCGAGGAAGTAGCTTCACAATGCTTGCCCCCAGCACCCGACCTCTGCTGTAG
>CAZBMC010000016.1:0-8985 GCA_964493065.1 uncultured Gammaproteobacteria bacterium | reverse complement strand
TTACCGAGGAAGTAGCTTCACAATGCTTGCCCCCAGCACCCGACCTCTGCTGTAGGTCATGCGTTTGATGGTTTGCCGGCCGTCGCCATTCGTGACGGTCACGTCGTATGTAGCGTTCTTCAGACTCTTCAGCGGTACGGTGGCGAGTAATGTGGTTGCATTTACCACTTGGACTTTGGAGGCGGCAATGGTTCCAACCTTCAATCCAACCTTGCCTTTGAAGTTCGTGCCAGTGACCGTGAGTACCATGGTGCTGCTGTTCCTGCTCTTCACGGCGAATTTGCTCACTGTGGGTTTGACGCGTGGGGTGCCAGTGACCGAGAACTTTGTCAGGTGGGTGGTGGTAAGGGTTGCGGTATTATCCTTCACATCGACCAAGCCGGTTGCACCATCGGTGGACCAGGTCTCCGTATTGGGATCCCAGAACTTGGTGGCTAACCCTTTTTCTCGCAAACCGCTGTTCACCACCGCGGCATCGGAGTACGGCAGGGTAATGGTTGCTGGTTGGTCC
The DNA here is from genome assembly GCA_964493065.1 of uncultured Gammaproteobacteria bacterium. GTDB lineage: Bacteria > Patescibacteriota > Patescibacteriia > PEXW01 > PEXW01 > JBAYJA01. Next base: position 8,474 of record CAZBMC010000016.1, on the reverse strand, counting down.
AGACTCTTCTTCTCCCGCCCATCACCGTCTGTGGCTTTCACTTCGTACGCAAGCGAGGCCGGCCGATCTAGAGTGGTTGGGTCAATATCAATGGTTGGGGTAACAGTCAGTGAGACGGTACCGCTGGTACCCAAAGCAAATGGCGGCACGGTTACGGTCGTGCCGTCTGCCAAACCAATGCTGATGGTGTCATCAGCATTGCCTGACTTCGTCACTGGTCCAGGGACGGTAATGCCTGTGCTCTTCAACGTCAGGTTCACGGTGTTCGCCCCAGCTTTTGGAGTGACGCCAACTGGTTCACTGGAAGTGAGGGTGTTACCCGAGAGATCGGTGACCACCACGTTCCAGCGCTCGCCTTTGGTAACACTCAGACTATACGTACCGGTGGGGCTGACCGTCCCGGTCACTTGGGAACCATCATTGGAGTAAGCGGTGACGGTTCCACCTTTCTCAACTCTGCCGTTGAATTTCACCGTGCCTCGAAGAGTCGCGTCGGTTTTTTCGAATACGAGGTTCGCAGTAGCGGTTTTGTTACCAGCGATTTTAACGGTTTTAGCATCAGGTGGCAGCTGCGTCTCAGCAACGGCGGGGGTTTCACCAACCGTAATGAGGTACGTCCCATCTGGTACTTTGGCGGTGTACACTCCGTTGTCATTGGTTTCGGCGGTAACGGTAACTAAGCTATTTGGATTTGTTGTGCCAGTGGCTTCCAGAGTGTTGCGATTGTCTAAGCTGACCACCGCACGTTTCACCACGCTCCCTGTGGCATCAGTCACTGTGCCGGTGATGGTGTTGTTACCTTTGAAGACGGTAATATTTTTCGTAACCGTCTGGCCAGCTTTCACCGTGATGCTGTTCTGCCCGGCGGGTTTGTTCAGTAAGCCCGCGGTCTGTTCTGGATTTTCAATGTTGTAGTCATACAGCCACGTGCCTGCGGCGAGGGGTAAGGTGTAGGATCCGTCAGCAGCGACCGTCGTGCTGGTAAAGTTGCCGTCGGCATCCAAGGCGACCACCTGAATGTCGGAGCCGGCATTGGTCAGGACGGAACTACCCACCCGCAGACTGCCGGTCATGGTGGCGTCGTAGGCTTTCAGCGTCAGATTCTGGGTTGTGGCAGCACTGCTGTTCACCTGCTTCTCTGCGCCCCCAGCGTAGTCTGCGCCCGGTGCGGCCATGATGCCAACCACAACCTTGTTCCCCGTCACTTCAGAGGAAGAAAAATCAATACTAAACGCACCGTCAACCACGGGTGCGGCAATGCGCACTTTATTGTTGGTCGTCCGGACGTAGGCACTACCCACGAAGTCCGCCACTTTCGTCCCAGCGCTATTCAGGACGTTGCCACTCACGTTTCGGTCAATGGTTTTTAGTTGAATGGTCAAACCGGTTACCGTCTGGCCGTTGGTAATGGTTGCGGTGGCTGGGGTGACTTGGGAGTACTGGGATTTTCCCGCAGGAGCATTCAAACCAATGGTCCAGGTACCGGCGCCCACCGTAAGATCAAAATTTCCAGATGGATCGGAATTCACGTTAACCCGCTCATTTCCACCTTCACGCACTGCCAGGAGCGAGACGTTCCCAATTGCCACACCTTTGGTTGTGGTCACCTTCCCTTTGAGGTGGCCACTGTTCACCTGCGCCTGAATCGTTCCCAAATCGACAACGCCGCCATCGGTCATGACAAAAGTTGTTGCTGCAGGGTCAAAAGACTTTCCGTTGAGGTCATTGTGGAACGCGGAAATGCCGTAGATGCCAGGGGTCAGGTACACGCTCAGGCAGGAATCCGCCTGCTGCACTTTGCGTCGGGTACCAACGCCGTCTGACCGGCGAAAGTCAATGTCGGCCACGAAGTTGCTGCTGGTAAGCTTGCTTCCATCGCTGTTCAGTAAACACGCACTCACTTTTCCGGTTGCCGGGGTAACCACGAAGTTCTGGGTGACAGTTTGGGTGGTCGTATCGTTCACAAAGTCCACCCGCTGCGGCGGGACTTCCGAAATCCAGCGAGCAGTGTACTCGGACAAGTTGACCGCTGGTTGCACAAACCAGGTGCCACCAACCACAGTGAAGCTGAAGGTCCCATCCGCATTCACCCGTCCGCCCGTAGAACTGGCGTTGGGATTGTTGTAGGGTGAGATGTCGATGTCCGCGTCACCCACTGGTGCACCGTTCGTGTCTGTCACCCGACCGGTGATGGTTTTGGTGGTTTGCACAAACTGGAAGTTGATGCCGGGGTGGGTGGCGCCAGCGTAGGCGAAGTTGTTTAGATTAGCGCTGGAATTGACGCGGTTGTACCCGGTTGGGGTGCGTGGCTCTACCACGTAGTTGGTGCCAACGGTTAAGTCATTGGAGAAGCTGTACGTGCCATCCGCAGCAGTGGTGGTCTGCGTGGAGAAAATGCCGTCGGGGGTATGGAGCTCAATCACAACCCCAGCCATGGGTGCGCCAGCACTGGTGGTAACTGTGCCAGAAGCGACATTCGCAATGGCAAAGGCAGGCATGAGTGCGATGCCGGGGGTAGCAAAAAGGAGTGTGGTGATTGCCAGCGTGGCGCTGACACGGGACCACAGACGTTTGGAAGTACTGCGCATACGATTTTTGGGTTAGTATGCTGGTGTGTGAGGTTGGCAGAAGTATACCATGACTCTTCGTTTGGGATTGAAATCAGTACATACTTTTGATTTCTCAAGAACACTATAATTTGCGCTATACTATGTTCATGAAGAAAAGGAGGGGAGTTACTTTAGTAGAAGCGCTGGTCGGTACGGCAATTCTGGCCATGATTTTCACGTTTGTCATTGGCATTTTTGTCACTAGTACAGACCGGCTGAGCCGTTCCAAAATGAGGGTGTTAGCCACAGCCCTGGCTAACGAGCAAATGGAAACCATTCGGAATTTGAGTTTCAACGCTGTGGGGACGCAGAGCGGGGTGCCTGCAGGGAACATTCCCCAGACGCAGACCATGACGCGGTCCAACATTTCTTTTACGGTGACCACCCGGGTGGACTGGGTGGACGATCCGTTTGACGGTGTCATTCCAGCAGACACCACGCCTACGGATTACAAAAAAGCTGAGGTGGTCATCACCTGGCCAAATGCGACAGCTAGCGTAAAGCTCACCTCCTCTATTGCACCCCAGGGTGTGGAAGCACCAGCCAACACTGGCTCTCTCCTCGTCAGCGTTTTTGACGCGTCAGGTTTGCCCGTAGCAGATGCAGACGTTCGCCTGGCGAATAGCACGTTAGTTCCAGCTATTGACCTCACCCGCCAGACAGACGCGAATGGCAACTACCAGTTCATTGGCTACCCGCCGGATTTGGATGATTACGTAGTCACTGTGACCAAAGCGGGGTACACCACGGACACCACTGTTGCTATTTCCGGAGCGAATCCAAATCCCATTAAGCCAAACGTTTCCATACTCGCGAATGCCATATCCACCAGCAGCTTTGCTATTGATCAAGTTGCGAGTTTGGCAATTTCCACGAAAGACGAGCTCTGCCAACCTCTGGGGAATATCAGTTTCAATCTGCGTGGACAGAAACTCATTGGCAACCCGCCCCCGACGCCAATTTTGAAGTACGATCAGAACTTCACCACCGACGGTGCGGGCAGCCGCACGATTTCCAATTTGGAGTGGGACAACTACCAGCTCACCCTTGGTGGTACGAGCCGGAACCTCATTGGACTCATTCCACCCGCGAGTTTGAATGTGCTGCCTGGGACCAATGCTGCATTAGATCTCATCATGTCCGGCACGTACAGCCCGCAGACGCTGCTCGCAAACTTGAAGGATGCGAATACGGGATTAGCCATTAGTGGTGCCACTATCCGCGTGCAAGGTGGAGCCTACGATGAAACGAAAATAACGGGCCAAGGCGCGTGGGCGCAAACCACCTGGATTGGCGGCGCGGGTCAAGCAGACTTCACCGATGCCTCGATGTTTGCATCTGCAGATGCAAGTATGGATACCACAACGACGGGTGGGCAGGTAACCCTAACGCAATCCAACGCAACGCAGAATCTAAGTGAAACATTCAGCACGACCAGCAACCGGGACGGCGCCAGCACCACAGCCGTGTGGGACACTGGAGCGGGTGAACTGCGCCTGCCGCAGACCGCTGGGGTGTACGATGCTTCAGCCCAAGCGCAGAGCCAAACCCTGAGCATTCCGGCGGGGAAAGTTGTCCGCGCAACGCTTACGGCGTCTGATGATGCGAATGGCCAAACACTCCAGTACGCACTCACAGCCAACGGCATTAACTTTGAGGATGTCACCCCTGGTGTGGAGCACACCTTTGTGACAACGGGAAATGATTTCCGCTTCCGCGTATCTTTAGCGACTGCTGATGGCGGTGTGACGCCTACGGTTGATAGTTTGAGTTTGCAAGTGGTGGTAGAAGCTTACGCTGGCGCTGGCACACTCACTTCTTCCAGCTTCGACGCCGGGACGCCCAGCACCTTTGTCACGCTCAGCTGGAACCCGGAGAGCCAGCCCGTGGGCACGGGCGCAGATAGCGTGCGCTTCCAGTTGGCGACGAATGACGACAACGCTACTTGGAACTACGCCGGGCCCGACGGGACAGCCGGGACGTACTACACCATCAGCGGGACACCTGTGGCCGCGGCGCAGCAGAACAAGCGTTACATTCGGTACCGGCTCTTCTTGCAAACTGCGGATGCCCAGTTTACGCCCGGAGTGTCTGACGTAGCAGTTGGCTACACCTCTGGCTGCACCCCGCCTGGGCAGTCCTTCTTCGATGCCCTGAGCGTGGGGACGTATACCGTGACCATTTCCAAGACGGGGTACAATCCATTTAGCCAAGATGTAGACGTCGATGGGAATGAGCAAGAAACGTTCTCATTAAGTCCCAGCTAATCTATGCGCCGCCCAATCCCGAAAGGTTTCACCCTTATGGAATTGCTCATCACTGCCGGCATTACCGCTGTGGTGGGGACGTTACTTGGTGTGCTCACGGTTTCGGGTCTCCGTTCGTGGAATCAGAATCGGGCACAAGTGGAAGCGCAGGAAACCGCCCGGGATGCCCTGGCGCGGATGACCAAGCTCATTCGGGAAGCGCAAACCTCCAGCAATGGGAGCTACCCCATTAGCGCAGCCGCCGCACAGTCACTCACTTTCTATACGAACGTCGATAGTGATACTGACCGTGAGCAAGTGCGCTTCTTCCTGCAGGGAACAGAATTACGGGAAGGAGTTATCCAGCCCACCGGTACACCAGCCACGTACCCAGCGGGCAATGAGACAATTCGGGTGATGGCCACGAATGTTCGCAATGGTGCCCAAGCCGTCTTCACGTATTACGATGAAAATTTCACGGGCACCGAGGCTGCGCTCACCCAACCGGTAACCACCCAGAATGTCCGATTAGTGCACGTGAACGTGCAGATTGATACGGATATAAATTTACCACCAACATCGTTAACTTTGGAAACCAATATTGCCTTCCGCAACCTGAAGGATAATTTATAAGGAAGTAGGTATGATTCCCCCCAAAGCTTCCCCCACTATCATCAAAAGATCTTACAGCTCTATAGCTCTACCCACCTACACTTCGAAAGCTTCGGCGGGCAGGCGGCTTTATAGCTCCCCACGTGCTTCCATGCTTGTCAGCATCCTCGTCATCACTGGATTGCTGGTGACTTTAGGTATGCTTGCCTTGCAGTTTATCATCACCCAGAACAATGCCACAAATCAGCGGGTAGACCGGGAACGTGCGCTGCAAATAGCCGAAGCGGGGGTTGAGTACTACCGTTGGCACTTGGCGCACGTCCCAGATGACTACGAGGATGGCACCGGTTCGGCAGGACCGTACATCCATGATTACAAAGACGTGAGCGGGAATACCATTGGCACGTTTAGCCTGAGTATTACTCCGCCACCTTCTGGTTCTACAGTGGTCACCATCCAGTCTGTTGGCCAATTGACGAATAAGCCAAACAGTAAGCGCACCGTAACTATTCGCCAAGGCATTCCTTCCTTCACCCAGTGGGCCGTGGTGGCCAATGCGGACATGCGCTTTGGGGTGGGGACAGAAGTTTTTGGGCCCATTCACAGCAACGGTGGTATACGTTTTGATGGCTTAGCACATAACTTGGTAACCTCGTACCGTTCCACGTACGATGATCCAGATCATTCGGGGAATGATGAGTTTGCGGTGCACACGCATGATACTGACACTGGTGCTGGGACAACGATAGATAACACGTTCCGTGCAGCTGAAGCACCACCAAGCTCCGTTCCCACACGACCAGATGTTTTTGAAGCTGGTCGGCAATTCCCCGTCCCCCGTGTGGATTTCAACGCCATTACCGTGGATTTGCAGAACATGAAAACACTCGCGCTCGCCAATGGCATTCACCTCCTTCCGTCTGGTGGTCAGGGGTACCACGTCACATTTCGGACTGATGGGAAAGTGGACATGCGCGTGGTGAACACGCAGCTTCGTTGTCAGTACAACTCTGGTGGTAATTGGCGGGACTACGGCTACTGCTCCAATAATTTCAACCGCTCATGCACGCAGACGAGCAACTGCAATTACTGTTCAGGGAACGGAAATCTTAGTTGCTCGAATAATTTTGACTGCTCAAGCCAAGGAGCGGGCTCATGCATTACGAATGGTTTTTCCTGTACGCAATCCAGTCATTCCATTGGTTCGCGCGCAGCTGACCAATCGACATTCACCTACAACAGTGGTTCTTCTCTGGGTGTGGATTTACCCACCAATGGCATCATTTTCATTGAAGACGATGTGTGGGTTGATGGTTCAGTTGATAATGCCCGCGTCACGCTGGTTGCCGCACGCGAACCTTTGGCGTCCGGAAATGCAAATATCTACGTGACCAATGACCTGACCTACACCGCGCCGTACGATGGTACAGACGCGATTGGCCTTATTGCACAGAACAATGTTCTTGTCGGTTTCTTCAGTGAGGATGACCTTCGCATTGATGCCGCACTCATCGCGCAAAATGGCCGAGTGGGTCGGCCATACTACGGTGCCGGCTTCACCAGCTCCACCAACAATGCGAACTTTCAACTTTCGCCAACTGTTGGGTACTGTCAAAACAGCACCAGCCAGGTGTGTACACTGAACAGTGACTGTCCGTCGGGGAGCAATCGCGTGTGCTTATTCAGTCCACTACGGGGTTACTGCTCCAATAACGTGAATCGTGCCTGCGCAACCACAGCAAACTGCGTGAACCCGGGTACCTGCATCATCAGTGCGAATCCAGCTGGAACATCCACCTGCCAGGAATATCGTGGCCGGTCGAATATAACGACCTTTGGTTCTATTGCCACCAACCAACGATACGGCTTTGCCTGGACCGGTTTCAACCTTTTCAATTGCGGCAGCAGTTGGAATAACTCCGGCTACTGCACCCGCGATTTGATCTTCGATTCCAACCTCACCTTTGCCCCACCACCCTCCTTCCCGACCACCGGCCAGTACGACATTCTGAGCTGGGAGGAAGAGTAAAGAGAGCTGTAAAGCTGAAGAGTCGTAGAGCTGTAGAGGTCTGGGGCTGCCTTCTTTATCTGTCATTGCGAGGAACGAGTCCGCGACTGACGTGGCCTGCCTGCCGGCGAGGCAGGCAATCTTGCAGTTTGCTCTTTAGGTCGATATCCCCAAGCGCGGGTCTCTGTGCCCGCGCTTCATTGTATTTGGTTGGTGAATGACATGTTATGCGCATTGCAACCTTTTCTATCACTAGAAAAGGTTGTGCCAAAAGAGTGCTGGGGGTTTTCGATTCGCGCAATAAAAAAATGCCCAGTGGCTACGCGCCTATGGCTCAACGAAAACCCCCAGACCCCCGTTACGCAATAATTTTTTAGGAATGAAAAAATTGTATCATCAGTTGTAATTGAGAATTTTAGTCAACCAGTAAGCACTTCACTTTGGGTATTTCACATTCTATCCTCCATCCAATTCCAAACCCTCCACCCTTTCAGGGGGGGGGCTAGGGGTGGTGCATTACTCCATCTTTGTGTTGTAACTATGCTATTATGGAAACGCTGATTTCTGTCTCTTTCTGGTTCCCCGTGCATAGTTCCTAGTCCTGAGTTCCATTCCTATGGTACACAAACTTCTCATCATTGGTTCCGGCCCCGCTGGTCTGGCTGCTGCTATTTACGCGGCACGGGCTGAGCTTAAACCCGTCGTTATTTCTGGTAGCAAGCCGGGCGGCCAGCTGATGGACACCACGGAAGTGGAGAACTACCCCGGCGTGCCCAGTATCCAAGGCCCAGAGCTGATGCAGGTCATGCGCAAGCAGGCGGAGAGTTTTGGTACAACCTTTGTGGATGGCGATGCTACCAAGGTAGATTTCCAAACCCAACCGTTCAAAGTTTGGGTGGGTGATCAGGAGCACCAAGCTGAGTCCATCATCATAGCCACCGGTGCGAATGCCCGCTGGTTGAACCTACCCAATGAGCAGCGGCTCCGCGGTCGGGGCGT
>CAZBMC010000015.1:0-14418 GCA_964493065.1 uncultured Gammaproteobacteria bacterium | reverse complement strand
CGCGACATTGTTGACGCTACGGGTACCGCAGGCACAGCGGCCTGCGCTTGGTTTATTTTTACTCCAGCGCGGCACGGCCCGCAGAGATTTCCGCGATTTCGCGGGTGATCCCGGCTTGGCGAGCTTGGTTGTAGGTGAGGTTGAGGTCGTCAATGAGCTCTTCGGCTGCATCCGTGGCGTTGCGCATGGCTACCATCCGCGCCGCATGTTCTGACGCGAGAGACTCCAGCACTACCTGGTACAGTTGGCTAGTCACCAAGTTCCGCAACATCTTCTCCAGCACTGCATCGGCATTGGGTTCAAACAGGTAAGGATTTTGAAAACCTTCCAGCTCTTTTTCCAATACAATGTGTTGGGTGTCGTCCAGGACTTCTTTGAGATCCTGTTTGCGGATGGGCAGAATTTGCCGAACTCGCGCTTTCTGGTTGAGGGTGGAAATGAAGTCCGTATACACCACGAAAATCTTGTCGTACGCGCCGGCCACGTAATCATCAATCGCTATCTTTACAATTGGCTGTAGGTCGGTGATTGTCGGATGGGCATGCGCGTTGGGAAACGCGGCAACGATATTTGCGTTGAGGCGGCGGAGCGCATCAGCAGCTTTGGAACCAACGGTAATGAGGTCAACCTGCACGGCTTGCTTCTGCACCAACTCCATCGTTTGCCGGACAATGTTCGCGTTCAAGCCACCCGCCAAACCCCGGTCGGAGCTAATGACGATCACCGCGGCTTTTTGCACTGGCCGTTCTACCAGTAGCGGATGCGAGTCACGGTTGGTGACCGCGCTGACATTCGTGAGCACGTCCCATGCAGCCTTGGCATAGGCGCGGGTCATCAAGGCCTGCTGCACGGCACGGCGCATTTTGGACGCCGCCACCAGCTCCATGGCCTTGGTGATCTTCTTGGTATTGCCGACGGATTTGATCCGCCGCCGAATGTCGCGAGTGCTGGGCATTGTTACATCGAGAAATTCTGCAGGAGGGTCTTCAGCTGTTCCTCAAGCTCTGGAGTGAGTTCACCTTTGGTTTCAATTTCTTTCAACCATTTGCTACCTGAGCTGCGGAGCATTTTCAGAAAAACCTTTTCCCAGGCTTGGACATTTTCCACCTCAACCTTGTCCACGTGTCCTTGGGTAACGGCGTAGAGCACAGCCACCTGCTCGGCCACGGGCATGGGCTGACCAATCCCCTGTTTCAGCAGTTCAGCCGTTCGCTTACCACGCTCCAGCTGCTGCTTGGTAGCGTCATCCAAGTCTGAACCAAATTGCGCAAAGGCAGCGAGTTCGCGGTACTGCGCCATGTCCAAGCGGAGTTTGCCGGCCACCTTCTTCATGGCTTTCACCTGGGCGCTGGAACCCACGCGGGACACGGACAAGCCCACGTTCAAAGCCGGCCGCTGGCCTTGGTAGAACAAGTCGGATTCCAAAATAATTTGTCCGTCGGTAATGGAAATGACGTTGGTAGGGATGTACGCACTCATGTCGCCGGCCTGAGTTTCAATAATGGGGAGTGCAGTCAATGACCCGCCACCGTTCTCTTTGCTCATTTTTGCCGCGCGTTCCAGCAAGCGAGAGTGCAAGTAGAAAATGTCCCCAGGGTAGGCTTCACGTCCTGGCGGTCGGCGGAGGAGCAAGGAAATTTGTCGGTATGCCCAGGCGTGCTTGGACAGGTCATCGTAAATCACCAAGGCGTCCTTACCCTTGGTCATGAAGTACTCACCCATAGCACAGCCGGCGTACGGTGAGAGGAAAGACAAGGCAGCTGGGTCTGACGCGCAGGCCAGCACAATAATGGTGTGTGCCATGGCGCCGTGCTTTTCCAACTCCGCCACAATGCGCGCAATCTTGGACGCTTTTTGCCCGATAGCCACGTAAATGCACGTCACGCCCGTCCCCTTCTGGTTGATAATGGTATCAATGGCAATGGCGGTTTTGCCGGTCTGTCGATCACCAATGAGGAGCTCGCGCTGGCCACGGCCAATGGGAATGAGTGCGTCAATGGCTTTGATCCCGGTTTGCAGCGGCTGCTTCACGCCTTCACGGGTAATGACCCCAGGTGCCACACGTTCCACTGGGTACAGCTCTGCGCCTTTGATTGCACCTTTACCATCTAGCGGTTCACCCAGCGGGTTTACCACCCGGCCTACCAGCGCTTCACCCACCGGTACGGACATGACCTGGCCGGTGCCACGAACTTCTTCCCCTTCCGACACCAGGGTTGCCCCGTTGAGAATCATGATACCCACGGTGTCCTCTTCCAAGTTCAACGCCACACCCGTTGCGCCGGACGCAAAGGTGACTTTTTCACTGGACTGCACATTGCTCAGGCCTTCCACCCGGGCAATGCCGTCGCCCACGTCAATGACGTGGCCAACCGTAGCCGTGGTGGCTTTGGCGGTGTAGGACTGGAGCTGGGTTTTGAGAACGTCGACGATTGTGTGAGGCATAAGGGGAAGCTGTAAGCCGTAGAGCTGTAAAGCTGTAGGCGGAGATAATGTGAAGAGATTGGTCAGGGGCGAAAGGGTTTTTCGCGCCTAGCGGTTCGCTTCAGGGGATTGACAAAGGTAAAAATTTTTTCTACTGTCCTTAAATAAAATCAACATTGTAACCGGAGGTTTCCATGACTTTCTTTAAAAGTCACGACCCAATGACCCGTGTAATACGTCGTTTTGGTGGTATCGTAACGATCGTAGGTCTGTGCCTATCCTTAGCGACCTTCCTGACACATGATTGGAGTACGATTCCCACGCATCTCCAGTCATTCATTCTTGCGGCTAGTCTCTTTTTGCTATGTATGGGAGCAATCATCCTTGTCGCGTCTATCGGGCTAGACCGAATGAAGAGCGAAGGTCAGTAGAGGTAAGGAGCTTTTTGAAGCGCTGCGATTGTATCAAGGCGCTTTTTGTTTTCTCCTTTGTCATCCTGAGGAGTCTTCGACGAAGGATCTTGCGACCCAGGTGCGTACTACCTGAAGGATCCTCCCGCCTGCCTTCGCCACGAAGTTCGGCGGGCAGGTCGAAGATTCAGGATGACAAGGGAGATTAATTTTGTAAAAGGTGCACTTTAAGGTTTGCGAACCGGCTGGAGAGCGAGCTGTCAATCAACTGATCCCCTACCTGGATTTTCACCCCGGCGAGCAGCCTGGGTTCGTGCACGTGACGAAGTTTAATCTTTCGCTTCAAGCTGGCTTCTAAATTTTTCGCTAAGGCCGCATCTTCTGTTTCCGTCAACGTTTTTGCGCTTCGAACCTTCACCACCATTGGCCCACCCTGCTCGGCAATCAACCGTTCCAATTCCGCGGCAATGCGTGGCACCAGACGGAGCTGGCGTTGCCGGGCAAGCAGTTGAATCAAGCGGTCTGCAATCTCCGTACGTTCAGCCGCCGAGGCTGCTTTGGCAGCGCCTAGGTAGGCTTCGGCGTACTGTCGGATTGATGCCTTGCGCATAGGTTAGACCTTCTGGCTTTCCTCCACGGCTTCGGCCACGAGTTTCTTATCCAAATCTTTTGCCACGCCAGCGGGTACCACCTTCTGCGTAGCGCTCAGCACCAGGTTCACCAATTCTGCTTTGGCTTCCTGCATGGCCTGGGCTTTTTCCGCTTGCATTTGCGCCTGCGCCTGCGTTCGGTGCTGCTGCATCTCTGCTTCAATTTCCTTCAACCGTTCCTGGCGGTAACGCTCACTTTCTGCAGACGTGGCTTCCATCAGTGCTTGTGCTTCGGTCCGCGCTTCCTTCAATTTCGCTTGCTTCAGCGTCTCCGCTTCAGCCAACTTCTGCTCCACAGCTTTGGCATCTGCCAGGCTCTTGGCAATTTTCTCCCGGCGTTCGCGCATGATCTTCAGCACCGGCTTGTACGCGAATTTCCAGAGCACGAACAGCACCAGGCCAAAGTTGATGACCTGCGCGAGGAGTAGCGTGGGTTCAATCCCGAATTTTTTGACGAGTTCTTCCATGGAGTCCCTGCGCGAGCGTTGTGCCCGCCGCGGTTAATGTGATGCAGAGTTCCATCCCCGCTCGCGCAGGGACGGAACCCCGCACCTCTGCCAAAGGCAGATGGTGCGTGGGTACAACTAGACGAACTTGATGATCAAGGCAACGACCAAGGCGTACACGGCGATTGCTTCTGCAAAGGCCATGGCAATGAGCATGGGCACTTGGATTTTGCCGGCGGCTTCTGGGTTGCGGCCAATGGCTTCCATGGCTTTGGCGGCCAGTTTCCCAATGGCGAAGGCTGGACCGAATCCACCCACGGCAATAGCCAGAGCGGCGGCAAACAACTTAGCTGAGGCTTCTTCCATACGACTTTCCTTTCATCTCCTGGCACGCGACGAGGATGTGGGTTTAACGTCTGTGCTGCAGAGATACTTAGTGACGAAATGTTGCGGAACGAGCGAACGCATTCAGCAACATTTCACCACTACGGTTTAGTGCTCATGCACTGCTGTGGCAACTTTTAAGAAGACGAGGGTCAACATTGCAAAAATGAACGCTTGGATGAAGCCCACAAAAATTTCCAAGAACAGGAAAGGGATGGGCACCAGGAACGGAATAATGAGCCCAATGACAATGAGCAAGACTTCCCCGGCAAAAACGTTGCCGAACAACCGGAAGCTGAAGGAGAGAATCTTAGCAAACTCAGACATGCCTTCCAACGCGCCCACGAAACCCATGATCGGATCTTTGAAATTCACGTACTTCTTCAGGTGCTTCACAAAGCCAATGGTGAACACAGCAATGACTTGGGTGGCAACCACGGAGATAAGCGCGAGCGCCAAAGTGAAGTTCAAATCTGCGGCTGGCCCACGGAAGAGCGGTACGAAGAGTTCTTTCCCTTCGTGGATTTCATTGAAGCCAATGGTGCCCACGCCGGGCATGAGCCCCAACCAGTTGCCAATGAGAATGAACAGGAAAAGTGTGAAAACAAATGGGAAAAACTTTTCTGACTGCTTCCGATCCTGCGTCACCGAGTCCATGATACCGAGCGCCCCATCGAACATGGCTTCCACCAAGTTTTGCAAACCATGCGGTACGGTTTTCACCTTTCGGCGTAACAGCAACGCGCCAATGATCACCAAGGCAACAACCACCCACGTTGTGAGCAAACTATTGCTCACGGGCAAAGGCCCAAGGTGGAAAACTGTTTCTGCAGCGAGTGATACTTCTGCGGCCATGTGATTACAGTATCTTCGGAGGTTCAGCTGGTGGCTCCAGGGACTTGATGAGCTTCTTAAACTTCCAGACCAAACCAACAGAGGTGAGTGCAATGGAGACCAGTACGCCTAAGAGGAAGAGCCATGGGGAGGTGCCGAAATGCTTATCCAGCAAACGCCCACCCAGGGCGAAAATGACAATGGGAATTGCGATGACGTACCCCAGTTCCCAGGCAATGCCCAGGGCACGCCAGAAACCTTGCGATTGTGGATTTTTCTCCATGCGTGGAACCGAAAATGCGACCAACGACGGCAAAATACCGTTGTTTTTTCACGAAAAATCGTGCAAATCTATTGTACGAACTAAAGCCACTTTGTCAAGGTGGGCGGTTTTTGGAAATGGACGCACCCCCCCTGCTTTCTTGTCCTAAAAGCGTCTACCCCCGGTAGAGAGAACTTCCTGCATTGTCTATTCTTCTTTACCCTGGCCCTAGCACCACGGTAAACTCCCCTTTCACCGCATCTGCCCGAAGGTCGGCTACAACCTTTGCCGGTAGACCACGGTAGAGGTGCTCAAAGGTTTTGGTGAGCTCCCGCGCCACAAAGACTTCACGTTCAGGACAGTGTTCAACGAAAAAGGTAAGGACTTTTTCAATCCGGTGCGGCGACTCAAAGAAAACCGCAGGTCGGCTATCGCTCACCATTTTCTGCAAAATTGTCTGGCGACCATTTTTCAGTGGCAAAAACCCGTAGCCAGTAAATTGCTGCAGCGGAAAACCGCAGACCGACAGTGCCGTGGCCATGGCTGACGGACCAGGGATGGGTACGACTTTGACGTGCGGACACTCTCGGTACACGCGTTCTACCAATCGGCCACCCGGGTCAGCGATATTCGGCGTACCCCGGTCTGCAACCAAGGCAAGTGATTCCCCTTGTCGCAAACGATCCAGCAATGCGTCTTCCCTGACACCCCTAGTATGCTCATCGTACCGGACCACAGTTTTTTCCGCGCCAATATGCTGGAGTAATTTTGCAACTTCACGAGTATCCTCAGCGAGGATAGCATTCGCATGCACCAAGGCTTCTTTTGCCCGTGGACTCAGGTCGCTGAGGTTTCCAATGGGCGTCGCGACAATGGTGAGGGTACCACTCATGTAATCTTCTTTAGGAGTTCTTTAAGACGATTTATGAAATAGCGACGGCTGCGATGATAAAGGAATATTTTCCTGTGGACGTACAACTTCCATTGTTTTTAAATCTGGTTTATTCTCTAACATTGCTATTAGACAACGACCCATATGATACCCCAAATTTACAGGTACAGCATTCCCAATTTGCTTATACTGGGATGCCGTTGAACCTATAAAATTCCACTTATCGGGAAACGTTTGAATTCTAGCGTACTCTCGTACTGTTAAAGGTCTAGTTTCCTCAGGGTGACATCTTTCAGTCTGCTTTTGTGCCGGCGCACAGGTGAGAGTTAAACTTGGTTCATCCCAAGATAAGCGTCGTGCCATACCGGTTTTGCCGCCACCCATATAAAAACTTGCTTGCATGTATTCTTTCTGGATGGATAACGGTAAATCTCGCCAATAACCACCTGGTGGAATCATGTCAAGTATTTCCTTTTTTCTTTTAGGGTAGAGCTGGCCTGGGGAAGGCGGACATTGCGCCAGTGCCTCCTTCAGAGAAATCGTGTAATCTTTTTCTTTTGGAAATAGAAAGGGTAATTTTAAATCTTTTCTCACAGCGAGAATAATAAGCCGTTCTCTCTTTTGGGGGACATCTAAATATTGTGCACGTAAAATCTTATACGCAACATTGTACCCAAGGTCTTTTAAAACGCTGACAATGACGTGTAAGGTTTTACCATTATCATGTTTTAGAAGTCCTTTGACATTTTCACCCATAGCAATTTTTGGCCGTACTTGCTTAATACATCTTGCAAATTCAAAAAACATTGTGCCACGAACGTCATTAAATCCCATTTTCTTTCCTGCAAAACTAAAAGCCTGACATGGAAAACCGCCTTCAACAATATCCGCCTTCATCCCTTTGAAGTCTAATTTTGTTACATCCTCTTGAATGACATTCCAATGGGGTTTATTCCGTTTTAGTGTTTCTGTGGCCTGCTTGTCCCAATCTGTAAGAAGAACATGCCGCAGTCCAGCATTTTCAAAGCCCAATGCTGTCCCCCCCGCACCAGCAAATAGTTCGATCACGGTATACTTACTTTTTTTCTTTGCTTGTAATATTTTATAATTATTACCTGAATGTTTTCCTGATATTTTTGCTTGCACTTTTTGCAATTCAGCAACATTAAAAAGTCGATAATTCAGCTCAGACCGTTGCGTCTTAATCAAGCCTTTTTTATCCCACCTTCTGATCGTGTCAGATGATACGCCAACTATTTTTGAAGCTTCTAGGACACTGAGTAATTGATTCATAATTCAAGTATAGCAAATAACCCTTGCCTTATGCAATGGTTACTACTATTGAATCAATATGTCTTCTTTAATAGATCTAACAACTGCTTCTTAAAATCCCCTAATGGGTTTTTCTTTTCTAGAATTTCAGCAATTACCTTAGGCAACATCATAAACAGCTGCTCAAGAGCCCCTTGCTGACCTGAGGCTAAATCATAAAAACTGGAGCCGTCAATAACTCGAATACTTTGATTTTTTGGTTTTCTCTTATGGATTCGATTATTAGAGGGTTGAAAAGGTTTATTATACCTAGCTCTATTGTGAGGGATAATTTCAACCAAATAGCCAGTATATCCTTTGAACTCTTTTCTTAGTTGAGATTGTAAATCATCGTAGATGTTTATTTTATGATTGCCCTTGGTTGTATTCCACTTGTTCTTTATTTCAGCGATAATCCTTGCCCGATCATTTTTAAGATCGAAAACATAGCCTGTGCCCATGTCTTGCCAATCAGGCATTGAACCCAGTATCCCCTGATGCATGTCGCCGATAGCATTTTGAACAGTCTTTTGAACCTGTCGAGCATTTTCCAGTTCTAACCATAACTTTGGGTGCAAGTCTTTTCGTACAATGTCAAAAATTGCAGAGAAAGGATCTATTGCGTTCGAGTATAGATTATTTTTCTTTTCTGCGACTTCGGCTTTATCAAGTACTTTTTTGACGTGTCGAAGAAGATCATCATTTGAGATGAATGGTAAATACTGACTTGCTGAATTTGGAAAAAGTAACCTCATGCCCATAGCATAGCAGTCACACCTATAGCTGCAAGACGCTCTGCGCGCCTTTGATTGCTTCGGGCAGCAGCGGCATGAGGCTACTGCCAATGGAACTAAGGATATTTGCAATTACAGAATCATCGAAAAGTCTGAGCAGCGGCTGGCTGACCTGCAGCCGTTCTGCAAGCGCAATGAGTAAGCCCAGGGTCAAGGCACCTTCCACCAAACCAACCAGTGCGCCACCCAGCCGGTTCGCTGCAGCAACCCCAGGCACCAACTTGGTGACGTTCAGCACTTTTCCAATAACCCCAGTAGCAATGGCAACTGCCCGGTTCACCACCACGAAAATTATGACGAAGGCCACCCACTGGGTAAACTGCACATTCCCTAACCCGCTAATCCAGCTACCAGCCGTGGGTGCGAAACGGCCGGCGATGACCGCGCCAGCGATGACGCCAACAATACCACCCAGGGTCTGGATGATGCCGTACCAAAACCCGGCCCAGGTGAAACCGAAGAGAAGCACGAGGAGGGCAATGTCTGTTGTACTCATATGACACGCTGGAACAAGGGCGGAGCTTTCTCAATATGCTTTGCGTGGAGCAACTTGTGCAATTGTGCAGCGGTTACCGGCAGGTAGGGTGCAACTGCCCGGGTAATTTCCCGCAATTCAGCAACCACATCAGCCAGTAGTGTTCCGAGTTGCTTTTTGTCCGCTGCCTTTTCGCTCTTCGCCAAACTCCAGGGTTTCGCGCGGTCAATAATCTGGTTCGCCCACGCCACGGTCTGCCAAATTTCCTGCAAGGCTTGACTAAAGGCAAGTTTCTCCGTGAGCTTGTCTGCTTTGGCAAGGGATTTTTGCGCATCGACATTCTTCACCACCCCACCCAGGTAACTGGCCACCATATTGGTGGTACGGCTGACCAAGTTCCCCAGGCCATTGGCTAAATCGGCGTTGAACTTCGTGGTGAACTGGTTAACTGGTAAGTCTCCGTCTTGGCCAAATGGAAAGGGAGTGAGCAAGAGGTACCGCGTCCCATCCACCCCGTACTTCCCCACCAGATCCAAAGGATTGATGACGTTCCCCAAACTCTTGCTCATCTTCTGCCCGTTCACCGTGAAGTACCCGTGCGCAAAGATACGGGCAGGTAACGGCTCACCCACGGCCATGAGCAACGCTGGCCAGTACACAGTGTGGAATTTCAGAATGTCCCGTGCCATCAGGTGTACCACTTCCCCGTGCCACCATTGGCGGAACTGTTTGGGATTTTTGCCGTACCCAATCGCGGTCAGGTAGTTGGGTAATGCATCCACCCAGACGTACGCTGTCTGCGTTGAATCGAACGGCAGTGGAATCCCCCACTGCACCTTTTCCCGCGAGATGGAAAAATCTTGCAATCCCTGCTTGAAGTAGCCGAGCACTTCCTGTTTGGCGTTCTTGGGCTCAATGCGTATTTCGTTCTTCTTTATTGCAGCGAGCAACGCGGGTAAGTAGTCCGATAGGTGGAAGAAGTAATTTTCTTCCACCACCTTTTCTGGCACGGTCAAATGCAGAGGGCACTTGCCGTCCACCAATTCTTTCTCCGTTAGGAACTTCTCGCAGCCCTGGCAGTACAATCCTTCGTACTTTCCTTTCTCGACAGCTGGCCGACCTGTGGGGGTTTTTGCTGCTTGCAGTTTGGTCAGAAATGCTTGCACGCCGGCAATGTGGTCTGCGTCCGTGGTCCGAATGAAACGATCGTAGGCAATGTCAAGCGTGCCAAAAATCTGCTGGAATACTTTAGCTTGCTGATCCACAAACGCTTGCGGCTCTACCCCCGCCTTGGCTGCAGATGCTGCAACTTTTGCGCCGTGCTCATCTGTGCCGGTCAATGAAAAAACTTTTCGGCCTTTACCGCGCCAGTACCGGGCCAGCACATCGGCTGCAATGGTGGTGTACGCCGAACCCACATGCGGTGCCGCATTGGCATAGTAAATCGGCGTGGTAACCAGAAGTGGCACGCGAGTAGGCATAGACTGTTTACCGCTTACTGCTCAAGCTGCAGCTCTTCCTCACGCTTCTTCCCATAAATCTCTTCGTAGATCGTGGTGGCGATGAGCGTGACGGGAATAGCGAGCAGCACGCCTAAGAGTCCGGCGAGCTTGGCGCCAATGAGCAGGACAATGATAATGACGATTGAGTGGAGACCGGTCGTGGACTTCATGACCTTGGGGGTAATGAAGTTATTCTGCACCTGCTGCACCACGAAGAACAGCACAATGGTGAGAATGCCCTTGGTTGGGCTCATGGTGAAGGCAATGAACGCCGCTGGAATTGCTGCCACGGTTGACCCAATGAGTGGAATAATTTCCAGCAGGCCAGCAAATAGCGCCAAAGCAAGCGCGTACTTCACGCCGATGATTGAGAGGCCAATGAAGTCCAACACGGCAACAATGAGCATGAGCGTCAACTGCCCGCGTAACCACCCGCCCATCTTCACCTGTACTTTCGCCATGACCTGGTGGAAGAAGGGCTGGTACTTGAGCGGCGCCACCGAACGGAAGAACCGCTTCATGCCACTCTCTTCACTGAGCATGTAGTAGGTCATGATGATGATGGCCACAAAGGAAATGAGGCCACCGAAGAAACTCGCCACTGCACCAAAGACGCCCGAACCCGCTTTGCCAATGTTCAGCTGCAACGATTGCAGGGCGTTGCTGACGTTCTCTTGCAAACCTGCATTTGAGGCGAGCTCACGGAGGGAGCTGAATTCCTCAAGGAACCGCTGGTACAAGGCTGGAAAATTTGATGAGAGTTCATTGACTTGAGTAACGAGCGGTGGAATGAGGAGCGCCAAAATGAGACTCACGCCCCCAAACAGGAGTACCAGAAGAATGACAACTGTTGCAGAGCGAGGGATTCGTCTCCACTGCAGCTTATCAACCCAGGGATCCAGCGCAGTTGCTAATACCACAGCCACCAGGAGCAGCACGAAGACATCTTTGATGGCGTAGGCAAAGGCGAGGAGCAGAAATACCACCAGCAACCGGAGAATGGTTGCCGTGCTAATGTGGACGTTCACTGACTGGCGTTGTGCGGGGGTTTCCATGCATGCCAGTATACCCCGCAATGGCCAGACCGGGCAACCAGAATGCGGCGACCTACTTCTGCATCAACTTTTGGAACGGCAGCGTGCTGGTGTACGGCCCAACGATGGCTAAACGGAAACCTTTGGGTTGCAGCACCTGCTTTGCTACTGCCCGTACGCGGCGTGCGGTTACCTTTTCAATATCCGCTATCCGTTCAGTTGCAGACTTCACTTTCTTCGCAAAGAGCGCTTGCTTGCCCAACCAACCCGCTATATTCTCTGAGTCTTCCAAGTCCAGAATGAATTTCCCTTTCACGTACTCCTTGGCACGGGTGAACTCTTCGGCGGTGAAATTCCCTTTCTGAAAATCAGCCAGTACGCCCAAAATTGCTGGGACCGCCTCATCCAATCGGGCTTTATCCAAACCCGCCTGGACTGCCAGGTGGCCAATGTCTGCATACGGATTGACGCTGGCTCTGATGTTGTAGCACAGACCACGACGCTCCCGAATCTCAATGAACAACCGGGAACTCATTGTGCCACCCAGCATCACCGCCAAGAGACTCAGCGCATCGGCATCCGGATGCTGGTAGTGGACGCCGGGCATGCTGAAACCCAGCTGCACTTGGGCAGTATCTTTGGTTCGCAGGGTAATCCGCTCTTTCCCAAACGCTTGCTGTGGGAGTGGTGCGCTGCCTGGCCGACGGTTTGGCACCTGGCCAAAAGTTTGCTGCACCAAGTTGAGGATATTTTTGGGAACGTTTCCAGCCAGCACTAACCACATGTTCTTCCCTACGTAGTACTGATCTTTGAAGGCGAGCATAGCGGTACGATCCATGGCCGTAATCCCCTTTGCCGTACCGGCAATGTTCCACCCTAGTGGCGTATTCCCGTACAGCCCGCCCTCCAGGACATCTTCCAGCAACGCCATGGGATTATCTTCGTACATTTTAATTTCCTCAATGATCACTCCCCGCTCTCGGTTCAACTCTGTGGCATCGAACGTGGAATGGACCAGCATGTCCGAGAGCATGTCCAACGCTAAACCCACATGCTGCCGGTTGGCTTTAATGTAGTACGCGGTGTGGTCTTTGGACGTGAAGGCATTGAACGCTGCACCAATGCCGTCCAATTCTTTGGAAATCGTCAGCGTGTCTGGCCGCCGCTTGGTGCCCTTGAAGAATAGGTGCTCCAAAAAGTGTGCCGCGCCGTTCAACGGCCGGGTTTCGTAGCGGGAGCCAACTTTCACAAACGCCATGACCGTCACAGCCTGGGTTTCCTTCAGTGGATGGATAAGGACGCGGAGGCCGTTGGGAAGGGTCGTTCGTTGGAGCATAGTATTTTGTAGTGTAGCATATTCCATCTCCTTGACCGTTCGGTCACGTAGCGTAGGATACAAGCAAAACACACATGAGGAGGAAACATGCTCGTTACCATTGCCATGCTTGCCGCACTGGCTAGCTCGCCGGCTCCAAGCGTCGGTACCCCACACGAGTATACGCAGGAGCGCGTCGACTCACTGTACGCAATACTCGATTCCGCTGCAGTCGTCATCGAGCAGCGATTTCGGGCAACTGGCAGGTTGCGTACGTACGACACACGCGCAACTGGCGGCGTGCGCTTTTCCACTTTTGAGGAAGACCTTGGGATACGCTTGCCTGCCCCGTTCTCCGTGCGCAGCACCTGGCGAATTACCGTAGGGACGTTTACCCGTGATACAACCCAAGCAACGATTATCACGGATGAACAGCAGGTTTGCCCACCTGAGAAGTGGTTCAAAATTGCCATGCTGAATCCAAGTGACCCTGGCCATTTGCCAGTTGTCAGCCTCTCGGTTCGCCTCGAGCAGGGAAAGCCAAGCCGCATGCGACGACATGAGTTTCATGACGAACAACTGCACTTACAATTTTCCACGGAAGGAGAAACGAATGACTCGAGCACGTCGACTGATTCGACGACGTTCCCGACGGGCAAAACCAGCCCCTAAACCACGGCCAGATCCATTTGCCACCCTACGCCGCCTGTGGCAAAACCGCTTCTGGCGCTCGCAGCGTCAGTAGGAAAGCAACTGATTTTCAAGCGGCACACTTCCAAACAATCGTCGTAGCGTAATTCCTACCAATCTGGTACAGTTCCGGTACGGCCAGGCAAAAATAGGAGGTACCATGCCGACGAAGAAAACCAAACCCACAACTCCCGCAACCGGAAAACTCTCAGAAGCTGAGGTTGCAGCAATAATCCTTCGGATCAAAACTAAAAAGTAAATTGCACCTTCCGCACTTCCTGACAAACCGCCCGGTCCCCCTGGCGGTTTTTTCTAACTCCGGAACAGCACGCTCTCCTTGGCGTAAATTTTGCTAGCTGCCACAATGGCGATGGCTGCAAATACCAGGAGTGAAGCGACCGTGAGGAGAATGTGGGTGCCGTTATAGGTATTGATGAGCACTTCCTTAATGACGAACACTGCGTTGACCCCGGGGATGAGAAAGAACGCTTCGGTTGGCTGGAACCCAGGAATTTGCGCGAAGATGGCCACGGGGAGCACGGCCAGCAGGTAGAACGGGGTAATGTAATTCTGCGCCTCTTTGTAGCTCTTGGCGAAAATAGCTACAGACAAGAGTAGCCCAGAGAACATGATGGCAAGGATGATGCCAATGCCCAGCATAATCCCAACCGCGCCCAGGGAAAGCTGAATTGCAACAGTCTCTGCACCAAAGGATGGAGGGAACAGCTTGAAGGCAGCGTACATGGAAGCAAGTGACAGGATAATGGTAGTACTCGCGGTAATGGCCACGGCCGCGAACTTCCCGGCGACAATGTGCAACCGCGTGGCTGGGGTCAGTAGCAAGGCTTCCAAGGTTTTTCGTTCCTTCTCACCAGCTGAGACATCAATGGCAATGTACATTCCCCCCACCAATGCGAAGAGAACGATGAACATCGGCAGCAGCAAGCCCAGGAAGAAGCCACTCTTCTCCTGACTAGAGGCAATATCCACCGGTA
>CAZBMC010000014.1:0-15438 GCA_964493065.1 uncultured Gammaproteobacteria bacterium | reverse complement strand
GAAGTCTCTGGAGCGTCCCATGAGAAAATCAAGCAGATTGTCCCGCAAGTGTTGAAGATTGTTGGCTTGGAGCACAAGCAAAAACGCTTCCCTCGGGAAGTGTCGGGAGGGGAGCAGCAGCGTGTGGTCATTGCACGCTCCCTGGTACACCGACCCAAGATTTTAGTTGCCGATGAACCAACTGGGAACTTGGATACCATCAACGCACATGAGATTGTGGAATTACTTTTGAAAATTAACAGCTTTGGTACCACGATCGTTCTTGTGACGCACAACCGAGAAATTGTAAACGGCTTGCGAAAGCGCGTGCTCACCATGGACCGTGGCCACCTCATTGCTGATCAGAGTACAGGGAAATATCGTCTATGATCCTTTTGCAAACGTCACGAGCGCTCAAGTTTGCTGCTCAGAATTTCAAACGGAATTTGTGGCTATCCATTGTGACTGTCATCATTCTCATTGTCGCGACTTTTTCTGTTAGTC
This sequence comes from uncultured Gammaproteobacteria bacterium, assembly GCA_964493065.1. Lineage (GTDB taxonomy): Bacteria > Patescibacteriota > Patescibacteriia > PEXW01 > PEXW01 > JBAYJA01. Next base: position 14,955 of record CAZBMC010000014.1, on the reverse strand, counting down.
TCGTTGCAGCCCTGCAAGCCTTGGGTCAACGTGCCTTGCAGACAGTGGAGCAGCGAGTGGACGTGTCATTAGAATTGAAACGAGAGGTGACAGATGCACAAGCGCAGGAATTACGTGAGCGTCTGCTACAACTTCCGCATGTGCAGAAGATTGTTTTCCAAAGTCAGACTGAAGCCCTAGAGGCGTTCCGTACCCTCCATGCGGATGATCCAAACATTCAACAGTTACTGCAAGAACTGACTGAGAACCCTTTACCAGGCCGACTCGTCATAACGGCTGAGCGTCTTGAAGATTATGAAGCTGTGCTGCGGGCCATTGATGCACCAGAGAATAGTGGTTTGGTGGAGAATAAAGACCGGGACTTTAAGGACGCAAAAGCCGTGATGGAGAAATTGCAATCCATTACCCAGCGGGTGCGGCAAGTGGGTTTTGCCGTTAGCGCAGTGTTCGTTCTCCTTTCCCTTATCGTGGTATTCAACACCATTCGCATTGCCATCTACACGCATCGGGAAGAAATTGGGATCATGCGTTTGGTGGGTGCGTCTAACGCGTTCATTCGTGCGCCGTTCATTTTGGAAAGCGCATTGTACAGCATTATTGGTGCCGGCCTTGCAGTGCTGCTCATGCTGTTCCTGTGGCAAGGTGCAGCCCCAGCCATGCACCGATTCTTCTTCAGCGGTACGGACGTGAGTGTGCAAGGAATTCTGCAAACCAACTTTTGGTCAATCCTTGGTCTGGAATTTTTGGGCGCCCTGGTACTCTGCGTCGTTAGTGCAGTTATCGCCACTCGGCGGTACTTGAAAGTCTAGGGGGAATCGTATAGGGTAGCCGCCTCTTCGGCGGCCCGCCGAAGAGGCGGGGACACACAAAACTATGTGGTATACATATATTCTCCAAAGTGAAAAGAATAAAACACTCTACGTCGGTAGCACGGACAATATTGAGCGACGTTTCAAAGAGCACAATGACGGACAGGGTGGAGACTTTACAAGACGGAATCGACCGTATAAACTCATTTTTTACGAAGCGTACCTCGTGAAAAGTGATGCTCTCCGAGCCGAGAAATTCTTCAAGAGTGGTTACGGTCGGGAAGTGCTGAAGAAAGATAAGTTACAATCATACTTCGCTGAAGTGAAGTAATGCTCCGAGATCGTCTAACGGCCCCGCCGCAGCGGGGTCCCGCTATAGCGGGATAGGACACTACATGGCAAACTTCACAGTGTACATACTACAGAGTCAACAAGATCTAGGTTACTACATTGGTCAAACCGAAGACTTCACGAAACGTTTGGTGAAACACAATCGTGGCGAAGTACGTTCAACAAAGAACCGGCGCCCATTCACTGTTATTCGCACTGAGGAGTATGCGACTCGTGGCGAGGCAAGAAAAAGAGAAAACTATCTGAAAAAGCTTAAGGGAGGAAATGAATTCAAAAAGATAATAAACTATTCCGAGATCGTCTAACGGTAGGACACCGCCCTTTGGAGGCGGGTATCCTGGTTCGAATCCAGGTCTCGGAACCAAGGAAAAACGCTCTGCGCAAGCAGGGCGGTTTTCCTTCATCCCCACCGAGACCTGGATTCGAAGGGCGCGAGCGTGCGCAGCGCCCCGGGCCGGAGGCCGAATCCAGGTCTCGGAACCAATGGAGAGGGACTTATTGAGTCGCAGCAAAGCCCACCTGCTTTTCGTGCTGATCACGCTTTGCTAGCAGCTGTTGGTAGAGTCGGACAAATTGGTCGGTGATTGGACCACTTCGGAATTGGCGCGCGGTACGCGCTGCGGCGTTAGCAATTCGTCGGCGTCGCTGTGCATCGCGGAGGAGCATCCGGCTCACACGGATCATGCTAGCAACGTTTTTGACGATATACCCGTTCTCACCATTTCGAATGATTTCCGGCGCTACGCCAACAGGGAAAACAACTGGTACTAATCCTGAAGCCATGCCTTCCGCTAAGCTTAGTGAGAATCCTTCGTACCGTGAGGGGATGAGTAGAATGCTTCCTCGGTAGTAGTGAAGGCGCCGTGCAACCTCTTCCTTCTTTAGGTTCCCATGGAAGGTGTGATGAGGAACCGCATTTTGGTACCAGGGACCAAAGCGTTCATTTGGTGTCATGCCAAAAGTCAGCTTACTAACTTTTGGGAGAGTGCGGAATGTTGTAAGTAATCGGTCAAAACCCTTGAGCTTCAAAGTGAAAACGTCACCCCCTAACCGACCGAGGTAGAGGAGGTGCGGGGTGTGTGACCAGCGGCTTCGTTTTGTAAACCAGTAGTCCTCAATGGAATTGTGGATTTTATGAAGCGTTGTGGGCGCAATGCCTCCCCGACGTAATTCATTTGCCACAATATCAGAAGTTGCTACTACCGCGTCTGCACGTGCGGCCACAAAGTGCTCAATTTCGGCAACGTCGCGTAGTGGCCGACGTGTACGCAGGCTGAGTTCATTAATGACGCCAGCTTTCCGAAGTTCCGCCCACACCGCTTGCATGTCGGGCGTTAGGGTATGGGTGAGTGGAACCGCGCTCAGAAATCCAGAAGATGTTGAACCAAAGTGACTTACTACCGGAATATTGAATGGTAGCAAGGCAAGCGGTGTATACGTTGTGCCTTGAATGATATCGTAACGAAGGATTTGACGCTTGTGCTCCAACAGGCTGTGGAAGAAGAGGATATTCTGCAGTCCACGAAGACGGTGCGGTGCATCCATGAGATCCGTCCGTGGGTAGAAGTGACGAACATCGATACCTCGACTTTCAAGCATGCGGCACATTAAATCGTTCGCTTGCGCGGCTCCGGTTGAAATTTTTTTATCTTGGTGAATGTACGCTATTCGTAGGTGTTCACCCAAATCGGCAATTGTGGTTCGGTGCATACTTGTAAAGCCTAGTGTGGTTATCTACATGCGTCAAGGAACAATATGCACTACTCCCGTTTCTTTGCGCGGTATTGACTTTATTACCGTCACTGGTTATTCTTCATTCATGCAACACTCTCGCAATAATAATTGCACAGAAATTTCCCGACAAACGCCGGTGTAGTCTTGCATACCCAGAAACACCTTGCCCGGCGAATGTCGCCGGTTTTTTCTATTCCGGGGTAGTTGAGTTGGCACAACGCCGCGCTGTTAACGCGGATACCGCAGGTTCGAGTCCTGCCCCCGGAGCCAGCTCGTTTCGCGCTCAGAGCTGCGCGTATCCGGTTGCTACCGAATCCGCTCCGCCCATCGCACGAAGCCTCGCTTAGCCTCGCAAACCCGTGCTCGCTACGCTCCGCTTCGTGTTTACGAGGACTCCGAAGAATTCGCACGAAGCCTCGCATTACCCCATGAAGCCGTACTCCCTCCTTCGGTCGGTCCGTGCCTGCTTCATGGGGACCCCGGAAGATTCGCGTGAAGCTGCATCCCGTCGAACTTTCCCGTCGAATCACTGGATGACGGGACTCGCTTGACCCCAAGAGGAAACCGCCTTGGCGCTGTGGGGTTTCTTGTGATACACTTTTTTTACAACTTCATACGTATCAAGAGCGCTGGGGAGGGATCTCGCCCGCATGCATCACCCGATGCATATGACCCAGCCGACAACCGATCAGTTTTTCCTCCATGCATGGCACGCCGTGTACCGGAGCGAAGCGACTGGTACACGGTGCCACCTCGAGCCCCTCGTGGGGGAGATACCAAACACGTCCGCTGACGTCCTCCCTACATGAGTGACGCCATCTTTTTTCGCCTTGATGAGTACACCTATGCCAACCGGCACGCATATCTTCACCTCTGAGTCTGTAACCGAAGGTCACCCCGACAAAGTGTGTGACCAGATTTCCGACGCAATCTACGATGCGATGGTCAAGCAAGATCCAGATACGCACGCAGGTATTGAGTGCTTTGCCACCACTGGTTTGGTCATGGTGGGCGGCGAAGCGCGGACGAAGGCGTACGTGGACATCCAGGACGTCGTGCGGAAGACGCTGCACCGGATTGGATACGATAGCCCAGATTTTGGATTTTGCTACAAAGACATAGGCGTCATTAGCACATTGCACGAACAGTCCCCAGACATTGCGCAAGGCGTGGACGAAGGCGCGGGTGAGTTCAAAGAGCAGGGGGCAGGGGATCAGGGTTTGATGTTCGGCTACGCCAGCGATGAGACGCCTGAGTTCATGCCTTTGCCTATTTCCTTGGCACACAAGCTTGCCGCAAAACTTGCTGAAGTTCGGAAGAGCGGCACCTTACCGTACCTCCGACCAGACGGGAAAACCCAAGTAAGTATTGAGTACGTGAATGGCAAGCCCACCCGCGTGGTTACCGTCGTCGTTGCTGCACATCACGCTGAAGATATTGACATGGGGAAGCTTCGGCAAGATATTACCGAACATGTGATTCAACCTATTCTCGGTGCTTGGTTTACTCCTGAAACGAAAATCTTCATTAATTCGACAGGCAAGTTCGTCCTGGGAGGTCCACCAGCTGATGCTGGGCTCACGGGCAGAAAAATTATTGTGGACACGTACGGTGGGTCAGCACCGCACGGGGGTGGGTGCTTCTCCGGTAAGTGCATCACGAAAGTGGATCGCAGTGCAGCGTACGCCGCCCGATACATTGCCAAGAATGTTGTGGCTGCTGGATTGGCCAAACGCTGCCTGGTGCAGTTGGCATACTCCATTGGCGTTGCTGAACCGGTTTCCATTATGGTGGAAACGTATGGTACAGGAACGCAGACGGATGAAGCATTGGCGAAACTGGTAGCGCAGCATTTCCCCATCAAACCTGCGGACATCATTGCTCAGCTCAACCTGAAGCAGCCAATATACGAACAAACTGCCGCCTATGGCCATTTTGGTCGCACGGATGTGGAGTTTCCGTGGGAGAAGTTAGATAAAGTGGAAATGCTGAAAAACCACGCCACAGAGTAGTCTCGTATTTTTGGATTTCCCAGCCTATACTGCATGTAGGAGGATTTCTCATTACCTAAAGAAACCCTTATGCCTCAAACTGAAGCTCGGAATTACGACATGTTTGTAGAAGCAGAACGTGCGAAGGAAGTACAGAAGCAGGAACTAGCTGATGCACTTTTGGCCAGAGCTGAAGAAATTGAAGGACCCATTTCTGACGCGCACCTCCGCATGTTGGTAACCAGTACAGTTGAACGCATCCTGCAAAAGCATCATTTGCGACTCACTGAAGCAGGCCGTGCGTGCATCATTGAGCTCAATAATCCTGGCGACCTAAAAGAATCGACAGTTCCCGAAATTGCAGCCCGGATACTAGAAAGCGCTGAGCCAGTGTAGGCCAATTCGCTGCACTAATAGCTTTCGGACCTCCAGAAGTCAGGGGAAATTATGGTATACTTTGCATACCAGTATGCTTTATGGTCCACTTAGTTGAAGATCTCATCCGCAAAGGTGCGCTTTCGTCCGAACCGGTTATTGCCGCATTTCGGAAGGTTCGGCGACCAGATTTTGTACACCAGGATATGTTGCCGCACGCAACGGAAGATACACCCTTGCCCATTGAACATGGACAAACGATTTCCCAGCCGAGTACAGTTGCAACAATGCTTGAGTTGCTACACGTCCAGCCGGGCGATCGGGTTCTTGAAGTAGGCTGTGGATCTGGGTGGCTCACAGCGTTACTTGCAGAACTGGTTGGACCCTCAGGCTTTGTCTACGCAATTGATATTATACCTCAGCTGGTTGACCTCACCATGGAGCACCTGGAGAAGTACAAATACACAAATCTTGAAGTACGTTGGGGTAATGGGTGGGAAGGAAATTCCAAGCACGCGCCGTACAATCGGATTATCGTCTCCGCGGGCGCAGGAGAAATTCCGCAGGCACTCGTGGAGCAACTTGCAAGGGGTGGTCGGCTCGTCGTCCCCGTGGGTGGGGATGTGCAGGATTTAGTTCTGGTAGAAAAACGGGCAGATGGGAAAGTAGATGTGGAAAAATTTCCTGGCTACCAATTCGTTCCGCTGGTTGGTGAAAAAGCACCAAGTGGCGCAAAAGCGTAACCCTATGTACGTTGTCCTCTTGGCTGGTGGGGGTGGCACACGGCTGTGGCCTGTCTCTCGTACCAATAATCCCAAGCAATTTCAGCCATTCCTTGGTTCAAAAACGTTGGTGCAGGCAACGTACCAGCGGTTGCGGAAAGGGTTTCCAATTGAGCGCATTTTTGTATCAACCAACGAGCTACAGCGAAAACTCATCGCCCGCCAGCTCCCCAGTGTCCCATTGCGAAATTACATTGTGGAACCCGCAAAGCGGGATACCGCCCCAGCCATTGGCTTGGTTGCCACGGTGCTGGCGAAGCGAGACCCGAAAGCCGTCTTTGTCACTGCGAATGTTGACCACTACATTGAGAAAGAAGGGGCATATCACCAAGCCTTACGCGCTGCCGGAAAGGTTGTCAGCAAGCATCCAGATACCGTTGCCTTGCTAGGCGTGAATCCAACCTACCCGGAGACCGGGTATGGGTATATCAAGATGGGCCGCCCCGCATTCCGCATCGGGAAGCAGGAAGTTTTTCATGTCGATCGTTTTGTAGAAAAACCAGATTTTGCAACTGCACAGAAGTACTTAAAACGCTGGGAGTACTTGTGGAACCCAGCGATGTTCGTCTGGCGTGCCAGCACTTTGCTGAATCTTTTTCAGAAGTACATGCCAAAGCATGCGAAGATTTTGCAGCGGATTGGTGCCGCAGTTGGTACACCCTTGGAGCAAGCAACTATTCGAAAAGCCTTTCCAGCCATGGAGCCTATTTCGATTGACTATGGGATCATTGAAAAAGCGAAGCACATGCTCGTCCTGCCAGTAGATTTGGGCTGGGCAGACATTGGCCACTGGCGAACGGTTCGTGACGTCTTGCAAGCCGCGCCCAAAGCAAATGTCCTTCGGGGCAAGCACATTGGCACGGCTGAAAGTAGCCTCATCTACGGGTATACGAAACGTGTCATCGCGACGGCAGGACTGAAGGATATGATTATCATTGACACTGAAGACGCGCTCCTCGTTTCTACCGCTGAGCATGCGCAAGATGTGAAGCACATTGTGGATGCACTTAAAGCGAAGAAGCAAAAACACCTTTTATGAAGAAACTCTGGTGGCTCCTCCTCGTCATTCCATTTCTTTTCCTCGCTATTTTCATCATTTGGTTTGGGCAGGCGACCTCTGGAAACGGACCACTGCAGATTCCGCAGCGCGTGACCATCACCGCCGGGCAAGGGGTAAACGCTATTGCCGCAGATTTGATTGCCAAGGGGGTTATTGATTCAGATTTGGCATTCAAGATTAGTGTGGTCTTGGAAGGAGCGCGCACTAGTTTCATTCCTGGGGACTACACTATCCCAGCAGGCGCGAATATCCGGAAAGTCATTGAGATTCTCACCAGTGAACCAGAAGTTGATGAGGTGACGGTCCGGGTGCAGGAAGGTTGGACTGCTAGGGAAATTGGGACGGCCTTGGAAAAAGCTGAGGTACTTTCGGCGGAAGCGTTCGTTGCGGCAGTGAGCACCACAGATTCCCGCACCATTGCCCCAGATCGAACCTACGATTTTTTGCGCGATAAACCGGCGACGGCAAGCCTGGAGGGGTACTTGTTCCCAGACACCTATAAGTTTTTCAAAGATGCGACCGCTAAGCACGTGGTGCAAAAGTTCCTGGATACGTTTGAAACCAAGGTGTCGGCAACCATCCTCGCCGATATTCGGAGCCAAGGCCGAACCGTGTTTGATGTCGTTACATTGGCGAGTATTGTCGATAAAGAAGTTCGCACGGATGCTGACCGCCGCATTGCCGCCGGCGTTTTTTGGACCCGCTTGGCGAATGGTATTGCTTTGCAATCAGATGCCACAGTGAACTATGTGACGGGGAAACAAGCACTCCAGCCAACCAATGTAGACCTGGGTACGTCTTCACCGTACAACACCTACCAGCATCGCGGCCTGCCCCCTGGGCCGATTGGCAACCCAAGCTTTTCCGCTATCCGCGCAACCGCTGACCCCCAAGATTCTGACTACCTCTACTTCCTCACCAAACCAGACGGCACCACGGTGTTTAGCAAGACCTATGAAGAGCATCTGGCCAATAAGCGAAAGTACTTACAGTAAGTTTATCCGTATGAAAAAAATTCTCATTACCGACTCGCTCTTTATTGGCGCTGAGCATGAGGCCACATTGAAAGCGTCTGGTTTTCTGATTGAGCGGATTGATAAACCTAAACCCACCGAGGCAGAGCTTGTGAAAGCCATTCCGGGCAAAGCTGGGTATATCCTTGGCGGTATTGAACATGTGACCGAAAAAATAATTGATGTTGCGGACGCTTTAGAAGTGATTGCTTTTCCAGGTATCGGGTATAAAGATTTTATTCCTGCTTGGGAGTATGCAACGAAGAAGGGGATTGCAATTACGAACGCGCCGGATGGTCCAACGCATGCTGTTGCAGAATGGGCAATAACCATGGCGCTGGCAATGAACCGCGGTGTTTTTACAGCTGGCCGGGTTGGAGAAAAAGTTTTTGAGACGACAAAAGGTTTAGAAAACCAGGCTATTGGCATTGTCGGTTTTGGACGGATTGGCAGTCATATTGCAGAAATGCTACAAGTCTTTCGACCGAAGGTAATCCGTTACTTTAGCCAGCACAAGCATGATGAGCGCGCGGGTCACATTGGGGCAGAGTACACAAGCTTGCCAGAGCTCTTACAAACGAGCGATATTATTTTTCTGTGTGTATCAAAGGATGCGGGCGATGGTTTTTTTGGGAAACAAGAATTAGCCCTGATGCCTGAAGGAGCGCTTTTGGTAAGTTTTATGCACCATGGGGTTATTGATGCCGATGCCTTGTATGCTGAAGTGCAGAGCGGTCGTTTGCGAGCTGCTTCTGATTATCCGGTTGGCGATCGTTTTCGTGCACTCCCACTGTCACATTGGTACAATTTCAATGGCTCGAATGCCTTTAACACAGAAACAGAAATCGCCATGACAAGCAGCATGGTTGTTGCATCTATTACGAACGTGCTTACACGAGGTGAAGACGCAAAGATTGTGAATCCTAAGTTCAAGAATTTTATCCGAACGAAATAATGTATGTCTAAAACCCCCATCGTCATATCCCTTGGCGGATCCCTGGTGGTACCAGATGAATTGAACGTCCGCTTTTTGAAAAAATTTCGAACCTTGATTCTACAGCTCGTGAAGCGGGGGCAACGGTTTATCCTCATTGTCGGTGGCGGAAAAGTTGCCCGGCGGTACCAAGCCGCGGCCAGGCAAGTGACCAAGCTCACGCCGGACGACTTGGACTGGCTAGGTATCCACGCCACACGTTTGAACGCGCACCTCTTGCGCACACTGTTTCGGGATTATGCACATCCGTTGATTATCACTAGCAAAGAGAAAATCAACGCCAAGATTCGGTCGAAGATTATTGTTGCTGCCGGGTTCCGGCCTGGTTCGTCCACAGACTACGACGCAGTACTGCTCGCAAAAGCTTTTGGTGCGCAGACAATCCTCAACCTTTCCAACATTGACTACGTGTACGATGCAGACCCGCGCAAGCATCCACAAGCGAAGCCATTGAAAAAATTGGACTGGCGAACTTTCACCAAGCTGGTTGGTACAACCTGGGACCCAGGCGCAAACGTGCCGTTTGATCCCGTGGCCAGCAAGTGGGCAGCAAAGTGGGGGATGCATGTGGTGATCACCCGTGGTACCAACTTTGCAAACCTCCGCTCTTGGTTGGGACATGGGAAAGGGACGGGGACGGTTATTTCTCAATAGTTTTCATGATCAAACTCTGCGCGTGCCCCTGGGGGTTTGGGGGACGGCTCGCGCAGTTATTGCGTTGGTGGAGGCACTTCTGAGCAATAGCATTAGCCGGCCCCCAACGCTCTTTTCGGTTACCTTTTCTAGCGTTAGAAAAGGTAACAGACAGTAGTTCTTGACAGTATTGCTACTTAGTATTAAGCTCCATACACAGCATCCGTAGACCGCAGGTCCCTTTGGGATAATGGCTTCACCACCTGCGTAGGAAGCACCGCTCAGCTTTTTTTGAGCGTTTCCCTGTCTACGCCTGCGTAGGCTATTTTTTTACCCATCTATGGCAAAATCCAAACAGCAGAAGCAAGCGACCGTTGCGGGTCTGGAAGCCCAAATTGAGGGCATGAAGTCCGTCATTTTCATTGCGACAGACAAACTCACTGTGAAGGAAGAAACCAAGCTTCGGCAGCAACTCCGTGCTGGTGGTGTGCCATTCTCAGTGGTGAAAAAAACCCTGCTCAGCCGCGCTTTGGAATCTAAAGGCATCAAGGCTGAGGGTACGGCGCCTTTCCGGGGTACCATTGCCGCAGCGTTCGGCATCGCAGACGAAGTGCAACCTGCAGCTCTGCTCAACACCTTCATGAAGTTCATGGGCGGGGTGCTCAACGGTCAGTGGATGACCGCAGCGCAAGTGTCTAGCCTGGCAAAACTCCCCAGCAAAGCTGAGCTCTTGGCCAAGCTGGTGGGGACACTGCAAGGGCCAACCCGTGGCCTCGTGGGTGTACTGGCCGGCCCCATGCGTGGGTTTGTCCAAGTGCTGAAAGCCAAGGCCGAAAAAACTTCCTAAACTATTTCCTTTCAATAATTTCTTAACCCAGAAAGCTATGTCAGACGAAAAACAGTCAGTCGAAGTGCCAGAGAAGTTTAAAGCCCTGGTGGAGCAAATTGAAAAGCTCTCCGTGCTCGACCTCTCTGAGCTCGTGAAAGTGCTCGAAGACAAGTTCGGTGTTTCCGCCGCCGCGCCCATGATGATGGGTGCCATGCCAGCCACCGGTGCAGCTGCCGGTGGGGAAGCGGAAGAGAAGTCCACCTTCAACGTGGAGCTCACCAGCGCCGGTGGCAGCAAGATTGCCGTCATCAAAGTGCTGCGCGAAGCCACGGGCAAAGGCTTGAAGGAAGCCAAGGACATGGCAGACGCCGCACCAAAAGTGGTGAAAGAAAACGCCAGCAAGGAAGAAGCCGAAGACCTGAAGAAGAAGCTGGAAGAAGCCGGCGCAACCGTCACCTTGAAGTAAGATCATCAGCAAAGAAAAAAGACCTTTCCAATACGGGGAGGTTTTTTGTTATTCTCACATCTTGACCCTTTATACTGTATGCCCTATAGTTGAATGCTAACCGAAAGGAAAAACACAAAAATTGCGGAGGGAACATGGCTCAGCAAAAAAAGTGTAAAGGTTGTGGCAAAGTCCTGCGTATGGGCCAAAGTCACAATTGCCCCCAGCAAGATGGACGTTCCATTAGTTACAATGATGACAGCTTTCTGGAAATTCTTGCTGATCTGGGTGCAGCTGTCATCGATGCGGTAGCAGATATCGAATTCGACTTCGATATCGACTGAGCGAACCTTCGCGAACCCAACCAGGGTTCGCTTTACTTTGGTTCTTGACCTTCGGCTATTCTTCGGTTATACTAAAGGGTAGCAATATGCTGCTTTTCCACGAACAGCCAAAAGCCAAGGTTCGGGTCTTCGTTGACTGCAATAAGCAGGTGGTAAAGCCTGTCGCCTTTTTTTGGGGCGGGAAACGGTACGACGTTTGCAACGTAAACCTGGTGTACCAGCGCCGGCGAGGGGATCGGTATGACCTCTGCTTTGCTGTGTCGGATGAAGCAAATGCCTACGTGCTGAGTTGCAACCCCGAGAATCTAGAATGGACGTTGGAGGAGGTGCGAGGGGAGGGATGAAGAAGCAGTAGAGCCGTAAAGCTACCTGCCCGCCCTCCCTCCGGGGTGGAACCCGGGCCAGTGGCCGAAGCTTTTGAAGCGTAGGTGGGTAAAGCTGTAGAGACCTATTTTCTTTCATTGCGAACCTTTCGTCTGCGAAAGGTGTGGCCTGTCTACCGATGAGGCAGACAATCCCGTTGTACTTTGAAACGAACCCTCCTTCGCTCAGAAGCTATGGAGGGCTAAAGAAATACGGCCCACGTTACAGTTGATTGTTGTAACGCAGGCCGCTCAATGCCCAATGGTACATACGTAACAAAGGACTCTTTACTCCGAGCCTATACCTTGCCCAGCAGGTCTGTCAATACCGTTCATTATCAAATTAAGTACGGGTGCTCAGAAATAATGTTCTTCCACATACGTGGGGCAATGGGCACAGCGGTCATCGTCAGCTGGTTTGCTGCTTGCAACCGCGCCGCCTCTTGCTCGCGCCACTCTGCTGCTGTGATACCAAAGAGGAAGTGGTCAACGCGTTGTCCATTGATAAAGCTCGTTGACCGGCGCACGCCTTCTTGCTGGTAGCCGCAGCGGAGTAAACACTTCTGGCTGGCAATATTGCTCGCGTTAGCTTCGCTGTCGATTTTCTGCAAGTCCAGGGTGTTGAAGGCGTACTCCAAGAGTACCAGCTTGGCTTCCCGGCCGTAGCCTTTGTTACGGTATTGCGCGTCACCAATGTAGGAACCAGTAACTGCCCGACGGTTGAACCAGTCAATTTGGTGCAAGCCCATGGTGCCAATGAGTGTGCGGGTGTCGTTCTCTACCAGGTCAATGGCAAAGGTGATGTCTGTTGGTGGAGTACTTGGACGCATAATCCGCTCCAGCCAGTCCCGCTCCGCCAGTTCGCTGTAGGGCGTACGGACGGCGAGGAACTGTCGCATCTCGGGCTGGTTAATCCATCGGGCGAAGAACGGCAGGTCTGCCAGTTCGGGGGGACGGAGCACAAGGTTTTGGGTGGTAAGGAACGTGACGGGTTGGTGTTGGTTTTGCATGGATACCTCCAAAAAATGTTTGAGCCAAAACAAAAATCTGCGCCAGTCATATTTGGCGCAGCGGGTGAAAAAAGTCGTTTCTCTAGTCTTACTTCACTCCCACAACGCCGAACATGCGGCAATCGCTGGCCTGCTTCCAGGTCAGAAATCCCATGCTGCGGTAGTGGTGAATGAAGTTGTACATAACGATTCGAAGTGTATACCCTCCTTTCCCCTCATGTCAATACTGTGCCTATGCAACGTGTGATTCTCCATCTCGATATGAACTCATACTTCGCCTCGGTGGAACAGCAGGCGAATCCATTTTTGCGTGGGAAGCCCGTGGGTGTGTGTGCCACGCTCACGAACCATGGCTGCATCATTGCTTCGTCCAAAGAGGCAAAGGCCTTTGGGGTGAAGACGGGTTGCCGGGTGGAGGAAGCGAGGCAGCGTTGCCCGCAGATTCAGTTGGTGGAAGTGGACCCATCGAAGTACCGTTCCACCACGCAGCGGATTTTCAAACTCTGTGCAGAGTATACGGAAGACCTGGAGCCGTACTCCATTGACGAGGCATTTTTGGATTTCACCAGCACGGCGGTGAACCTGGAGGCGGCAGCGAAGCTTGGCCGTGAAATCCAAACCCGTATTCAACAGGAAGTAGGTGAGTGGCTGCGGTGCTCTATGGGTGTGGCGCCCACACGCTGGCTGGCAAAGTTCGCTGGGGACACTGCACCTAAAGGCGGTATTGTCATTTTGGACAACAGCAACCTGGCTGCGTACTTGAAAGGTCGGGATGTGCAGGAAGCCTGGGGCATTGCCGGCGCTACGGCCGCGCACCTGGCGCGGATGGGGATTGCTACCCTGGATCAGCTGCGCAACGCATCGCCGGTGAACCTTATGGAAATTTTTGGTATTCGGGGGTATGAGCTGTGGGCCAACCTCAACGGCATTGAATTGGGTGGGGTGCAGGAAGAACGTCCGCCAAAGTCCATTGGACATAGCCACGTCTTGCGCGTCCGAACGCGTGACCTGCGATTCCACCAAACTTTACTCATGCGTTTGTGCGAGCGCACGGGCCGGCGGTTGCGGGCACTGGGCTTGGAAGCGCATGGGATTTACGCGCAGGTGCGTCTGGAGCGAACCGGAGGATTGGGTTCCTCCCACAAACTTGGCCACGGCATCACCGACACGCTGCCGCTCTACCAGGAGGTGTGGAACATGCTCAGTCCAGGGGTGACCACCGATTTACCCACGTTCTACGCTTTGGGCCTGTTCCGACTCCGGCCCGTCACGCGGCAGCTTTCACTTTTCACCCCACCCAAAAACCACGCCCTCAGTGCGGCACTGGACGCTATCAACAGTCGGTACGGCGAAGAAACCGTTACCTTTGGCCGACTCCGCATGCTCCAAGATCACCACGCCCCAGATCGAATTGGGTTCCGGAAGAGCGTGAGCTGGAAGTAAAAGCTACACCTGCCGCTTTACAATACTCAGCGTTTGAATTTCCTGTCCCACCAGGAGGTACATTTTTTGGCTCAGCTCGTTCACGGTAAAGGCAGTGACATCGCCAAAGCGATCGTGGGTGTACTGGTTCACAAACCTTCCCGTCTTCGTAAAGACCACCAGGCGCCTGCCTGCAGTATCCAAAATGTACATATTCTGCAGGGTTTGATCTGCAGCAATTTTTGTGGCACTCGTCAGAGGTGGATCGATGGTTGAGAGGGCAAGTTGCACACGATTTCCCTGCGTGAATTTTTGCACGTCACCATTGCCAGCCAGAGTGTAGATAGAGCCATCAACCGCCAGATCCACGGTATTGCTCACCGTTGCATCTTGCTTCAGCCACGCTGTTGCGCGGAAACCAGTTCCGCTACGGGTTGCCCGGAGAATGCTATTACCAGCAACGTCAACAGTGTAGAGCGCAGTGTTGTACGTGGCTAAACCAGCAAAGTTCACATTGGGATTTGGCGTCTGCAATGGAACCCGTGTGCTGGTGCGTGTCCCCACGCGTTGTTCAACAATCTCTACAGACCCTGTGAGACCAATGATTGAGCTGCTCCCGTACCCTGCCAGCAGTTGGACATCTGGCGTGCCCGTGTACGTGCCAGCAGCTTGTGCGTCACCACCAGACAGGGGGATACGGTACAAGGCATTCCCTTGCGTATCCAGAGTGAAGAGCGATGAACCCAGAACTGCAAGACTCGCATAGGTTTTTCCTTCGGGTAAGCTGGTCAACTTTTCCGG
>CAZBMC010000013.1:0-15787 GCA_964493065.1 uncultured Gammaproteobacteria bacterium | reverse complement strand
AAGTTTATTACGGCAAGTAGTCCAGTGGGTTGACCGGAATCCCATTCAGACGCACTTCAAAGTGCAGGTGCGGCCCTGTTGTCATCTTCCCTGCTCCAGGAGTACCCGGCATGCCGCCAGACAGGCCAATGATCTGCCCCTTCTTCACAAATGTATCTTCTGCAATATTAATTTGGCTCACGTGGCCGTAGACCGTAGAAATACTGTTGGAATGTACCAGGAGAATGTAACTGTACCCAAACCCAGCATTCTTTGCACGGGCGACGTAACCGTCATCAGGAGCTGCAATGGGAGTCCGCTGCGGTGTAGGTACGTCAATTGCCGGGTGCTCAAAGTACCTTCGGTATGGGTAGCTTGGGTCATGGAAGTATGCGCTAATCCCTTTTGCAGGTGAGACAGGCCACGTGAGTTGGACATTTCGATTCCCGGTAAATTTTGTAAAATCATCAGTCCCCTGTCCATTTGGATCAAGTTTTGATTTGACCTGTTCTTGCAGTTGCCGAATATCGCTGTCTGCCGAAAGTTGCTCTTGTTTTGACTGCTCCAAAAGGTTCGCATACTGCTGTTCGCTGGATTGGGTTTCATCCAGGAGGGAGCTTTTGTAGCCTTTCTGCTCATCGAGGCTCGCCTGGGTTGCCAGTAACTCCTTTTCCAGCGATTCTAATTCTCGTTTGCGCACTTCTCGATCTTGTCGTTCTCGTTCTAAATTTGCCTTGACACCCTTTAGATCCGTCAGCGTGTCTGTCACCTGGCGTTCCATAGTTGTTGTCGTTCGCAAATCATTGACCACATCAGAAAAGGAATCGTGAATTACTAAAAGTTCCAGAGGGTCTTTCTGGTCATACCGGTGAATGGTGCGTACTAATTCGCCCAGGTAGGCGCGCTTCGTTTGCATATCCTGCTCTGTTTTCTCAATTTGCTGTTGGGTTGTGGTAATTTCACGCTGCTTATCTTCAATTGCAAAATCAATAGTCTGCATGTCGGCTTCGGCCTTCTGCATTTGCGCATCCAACAATTCGAGCTCACCGTTGAGACTCGCGGCAACTTTCTGCTTTTCAGCAACCTTCGCGGCGTACTCTTCCTGCTTCTGCTGCAGTAGTTTTCGCTCTGCTTCCCGCTGCTCAATCGTCCGGTTGAGCTCTTCAATACTCGAGTCCGTACTTACCTGTGCACGAACAAAAACCCCAGCTGAGAAGACAGCTAGGCTGGCGATGAGTACCCCCACACTGAGCGTAAGGATTTTCTTTTTGTTACGGCTTTCCATAGCAAAAACAACTATAGCACATTTCCCTTAGAAAATCAAGGGGTTTTCTCCAATTTCACAATTGCTTGCGTTAAGCGTTGCAGCGCTTCGTCTTTCTCAAGAATGGCAGCAACTGCAAAAACATCCGGACTTTTTGCTTCACCTGTTAGCGCGACCCGAGCTGGCCAAAGTACATCTGCATTCTTCTGTTTGGTCGTCACAATCCACGCAAGGGTTCTTTGACGGAGCTTCTCAGCCTCGGACCAAGTATTTTTTGGTATTTTCTGCCAAAACGTTTGCAGTAGCTGCAGAGCGTTTCTTGCTTGTGGTGCACTCCCCTGCTTTGGGATGAGGAGCGATGATTCGTACGTAAGATTTGGTGCGAGGAGAAATTGCAATCGCGTTGGAATCTCCGTAAGGGTTACCGCTTGTTCAACTGCAAGTGGGATTGCTGCACGAGCTTTCTCAGGGGTTAGCGGTACGCCCGCGGCTTGCGCAACGACCACGGGGTCAGCAGCCCGCAGGTGTAACCGATGGATGTGCTGTAACTTCGCAAGGTCAAAAATTGCGCCCGCCTTATTCACTTGTGTGATGTCGAAAGCTGAAACGAGTTCCTGCAGCGTTGGGAAGAATTCTTGATCATTCTTTGGATTCCAACCGAGGAGTGCAATGAAGTTCAGGACGGCTACGGGCAAGTAGTCTGTCAAAAAATCACCCGCCGCAACTGCGCCATCACGCTTTGACAGCTTTTTCCGGTTTGTACCAAGAATGTGGGAAAGGTGTGCAAAGGCTGGTGGCGTCCACCCAAATGCCGAATAGAGCTGTACATGGAGAGGAAGAGATGGCAACCACTCTTCAGCGCGAATGACATGCGTGATTTCCATAGCATGATCATCCACGACGCTCGCAAGGTGGTAGGTGGGAAATCCGTCGCTCTTGAGAAGGACAGCATCTTCCAGCAGTGCGTTTTGAAAAGTGACCGTCCCACGAATGAGGTCTGGTATTGTACTTACCCCATCGGTTGGCATGTGGAATCGAATGACGTGCGCTTCCCCTGCCGCAGTACGGTTTGCGGCCTCGGTTGGTGGTATTGCTTTGCACGCGCCGTCGTACCCAGGCGGGAGGTGCTGGCGCTCTTGTGAGGTGCGGAGATCACGTAATCGGTCTGGCGAGCAAAAGCAGGGGTATGCTTTCCCTGTGTCGAGGAGCTGCTGGACAGCAGATGTGTACAGGGCAAGACGCTTGGATTGGGTGTACGGACCAAAAGTGCCTCGCTCGACGATTTTTCCATCAACTCGTGTTGGTCCTTCGTCTGCTTCTACACCGTACGCATGGAAAGTATCGACAATATCCTCGATTGCACCAGGGACCAGGCGTTGCTGGTCTGTATCCTCGATTCGTAAAATAAATGTCCCACCGTGCTTCTTCGCAAAGAGGTAGTTGAACAGCGCACTCCGTAAACCGCCGATATGCAGACGGCCGGTTGGTGAGGGGGCAAAACGGACGCGAGGTTTCATGCGTTGGGTGGAGAAGAATGAAAGCGTAGCAACCAAAATTGTACAGTTGCTCGCCAAATCCGGCTGAAGCGTCGTGGCTGCGTGATCAGACGCCACCCCCACTCTAACCCAAGTGCGCGTAAAAAGCGAGGAGCTCGCTTGCGAGCACCAGTGAGAAAATCCAGCGCACCACCAACGCCAATGAGTAACCGAACACCAGCGAGACTTATTTTGTGCTGTAGCATCCAAGCTTCTTGGGTTGGTTGTCCTAAAGCAACGAAGAGCAGCTGTGTACCGGTGGTGCTAATTTTTTCAATGATATTCTGCTCTGTCACTTTCCAGCATAACGCCTGTATTCCTGGAAAGGTTTGCTGCAATGCCCGAGTGACTTGCGTTGGGCTGGAAAGACCCTTGTCTGGAACCACAACCCCAACCGGAATATGGTACTGGGTAGCGTGTGCGCACAGGTCAAGGAGCATATCTGCGCCTGGGTATCGTTCCGCCTGCGGTTGGTTGGGCCGGAGTGCTATAGACAGACCAATGCCATCAACGAGTGAAGCATCCGCGGTCTGGGCCAGCTTTTGTAATTGTGGGTTTTTTTGGGCTAAAACCACAAATTCGGGATTTGTGGTGATAACAACTTTTGTTACCGATTGGTCTAAAAATTGAAGGAGTAGCTGCTGCTGTTCAGCCTTCGTCCCGCAGTCAACTGCAACGCCATGGTAGAGAATTCTCCGCATAGAATCATTGTGGTGATTTCTAAGGTTTTTCGCAAGCGTGCGAACTGCTTTTTGGGGTATGCTTGCGCATATCCGCAAAATTTTGTATACTGATATCTCATGCAAGTATTCAAAACCTTTGCGTGGAAATTCGTTAGTCTAGGCGTTATCTTCGGGGTAGCGTTCATGCCCATTCTTGCTCAGGCAGCATTCCAGCCTGGCAGTATTATCAGTGATGCTGAGTTTACGGATAGCGGAAGCATGACCGTCACCGATATTCAACGATTTTTGGACCGCCGGGGTGGCGCCCTCGCAGGGCTTACCGTTGCAGACTTTGCAGGTTCAACCAAATCGGCTGCGCAAGCGATATTTGAAGTTGCACAGCTCTACGCAATTAACCCACGCGTCATTCTTGTCACACTGCAAAAGGAGCAAAGCCTCCTTAGTCTGACCGCACCAACGCAACGTGCTTTAGATTACGCCATGGGCTATGGGTGCCCAGATAGCGGTGGCTGCAGTGCGAATGCAGCCGGGTTTTACCGGCAAATTGACTTTGCAACCTGGCAATTCCGCAAGTACTTCACTTTTCCCGCCCAGTACACCTATAAAGTTGGAGGCACTTACACGTTTCGGGATCTTGGGAATACCAGAATTTCTACTGTCACAATTTTAAACCAAGCCACGGCGAATTTGTACAACTATACGCCACACGTCTACAACGGTAATTATAATTTTTATAATTTCTACTCAACATGGTTTAGTCGGGTATACCCAGATGGGTCTCTGCTCCGCGTTGGGAAAAACGGTGGCATTTGGTTAATCCAGAATGGTGAGCGCCGGGCCATGCAGAACCGAGCAGCGTTCATCACTCGCTATGGTGATTTCAAAAAGGTCATTGAAGTCTCTGCGGACGTCATTGAGCTCTACCCACGCGGAGCTGATATTCGCTTACCAAACTACTCGTTGGTTCGTACACCTGACGGTCATGTGTACATGCTGAGTGGGGATGAGAAGCGTCTGATTGCTTCTGATGATGTTTTCCGCAATTTAGGATTTAACCCCGAAGAAGTGACTGACGTGACAATGGAAGATGTTGCACCATACCTTGATGGCGTTTCGATCACGAACACAAGTGCCTATCCAGCTGGGGCGCTTGCTCAAATAAAAGAAAGTGGGGCAATCGTTTGGATTGAGCAAGGTATCTGGTACCCAATAGTTGACCGATCGATTCTCCAATCGCGGTTCCCAAACCGAAAACCAACTGTAAAAATCACGCAAACTGAACTTGCAAAGTATGATCGTGCGGAATCGTTGACACTCAAAGATGGAGAACTCGTGCGAACCAAAGGCGAAGGCGGTGTTTACGTTATTTCCAATGGTCTACGCCGAGCAATCCGCTCTCGTCAAACCTTCAACCGGTACGGGTACAGCATGAAGAACGTCCTCACCATCACCCCCCGAGTTGCCGAAATGCACCCGGTGGGCACGCCGCTGGACGATCCAGCATAGTATGGCAATCGTTGCGGCCAGTTTTGTTTCGCACACTCCCCTGCTCCTTCCAACCACCAAGGCGAGCCATGCGAAACGTCTTGTTGATTTACATAAAGCCATGGCGACAACCATGTCGCTTTTGTATGCCGCGAAAGTCGACGTTATCATTGCCTTTAGTCCTCATGCAATGCAAGTGGGGAATACGTTTACATTTAACCTCTCCCCTACTATCAAAGCGCACTTCGATGACTTTGGTGATGTAAGTACAGTTGCAGCAGCGAGTGGTGATCCAGCCTTTGCGTATCGGCTGAAGGAGCAGCAAGAGGCACACTTTGCGGTGAGCGCGGTACATGACCCAAAAGTGAATTACGGTAGCGGCATTCCACTCCTCTTTCTCCAATCCTTGCCAACGAAACCACGCTGGGTGAATATTTCTACGCGTCTTAGTACTTTAGATGAGCACATTCGTTTTGGCGTGGCCTTGCAGAATGAATTGCAAAACTCTTTGCACCGGGTTGGCATATTGGCGAGTGGTGACCTCACCGCGCGGTTTTCAGATGCAGCACCCCAAGGCAAACACCCAAAGGCTGAGGCCTTCGTAGCCGCGTGGTACGCTGCGATACAAAGCGGCACAATGACACAATTTTTACGTCAGTGGAGTGCTGACGAGATTCAAGATTTGGGTGCGTGTGGTGCCTGGAGTATGGCGCAGTTGCAAGGCGCGTTAAATTCACTGACCATGGAGCATCAAACCCACTATACCGGCGCCCCATACGGCGTTGCGTACAGCGTTGATACCTGGGTCCCCGCATAAAACCTTTCATCTAGGAGGTTTCCGCTGGTTCGCGTACACTGTGGGTATGAAGCCAACGATTGTCCAAGTTATTCCCCTCCGCCGCGTCCCGCGGCAATTTGACGTTCTGGACTACAAATTAGACACAAAGCAAGCCCAACTGCAGCGTGGGGACATTCTGCACGTCCCTTTTGGCAAGCAGCAAATCCAAGCCGTGGTCTGGGGTCTGCAGCAAACGTCAGCCATACCCAGTAGCCAGTTACGGTCATTACCACCCCAACAAGTTACCGAACGTTTTACTCCGCAACAAGTCGAGATTGTTGCGCAGTTACACAAGATGCTCTTTACACCTCTGAGTTCGCTGGTACGGGGCATGTATTCACAGAAAAAGCCACAGGTAGAGTCCAGGGAAAAACTAACAGTAAAGTCAGAGAGAACATTGATTTTAGTACAAGACCCTGTTGCGCGAAAAAAGATGCTTGCGGAGATACTTCGTCGAGCTCGGAAAGAACCCCAAGGCCTAACATGCATTGTGGTACCAACCTACGCAATTCTTGCTGAATGGGAAAAGCTAGCTGATAAAAAAACCGTGGTGCTGCACGCAAAGTTATCAGCAAAAGCCAGGGACGCGGCACAAAAAGTTCTCCCCCGCGCCAATATTCTCCTCTGCCTTGGTTTGCAATTACTGGAACCGCTGCCTACGTTGCACCGTATTGTCCTGGACCAAGCAGATGACAGTGCGTATGGTCTGTACGAGCAAGAACCACGTTTTGACATACGGTACTTGGCAAAAATTGCGGCGGATGTGTATGGTGCGTCACTTACCATCCTTGCTCGTTGGAATAGCCTCAGACTGCAAACCTGGCTGCCTACTGCCAAAACTCCAGTGGCGCTTGGTAGCCTTGTTTCAGCAGAGCTGGTGAACCGCGAATTGGAAGCACCAGAAGAACGTCGACACCCGCTGTCACCCGCCATCCTGGCAGAAGTCAAAACCCAAAGAGTGCTGTGGCTCGTGGACACGCCAAATGATGCCAGAGCGCTCTGGTGCGCATCTTGTGGTACTCCTGTCCGCTGCCCAACCTGCGCTCGCACACTTAAAGTGCAGAGAGGTGGCCAAGAGCTTATTTGTGCACATGATCGGATCCGATTAGCAGCCCCAGAAACGTGTGCCTCATGCGGCAGCGTCAATCTACAAATGCAGAGTAAAGGAGCTGCCGCGGTTCGACAGCAACTCCAAGCAGCAGTACCAAAAAAACAGTTTGCGGAATTGAACGCAAGAACTTCTCAACCGCCTTCAGATGATGTACGGCACGTTCTCGCAACGAGTATTATTCAGCGATTTCCGGATACGCTCTTTGATGTCGTTGTTATCCCATTTTTGGATTACGCAGTAACACGTGGTGATGATTTTACAGCGAGTGAACGCGCAATGGATACACTCGCCTTGGCACGAATGCATGTCCATCCAGGTGGGAAAGTGATTATCCAGACCTTTCACCCAGAAGCGACGTTCTTCAGCCACCGCAATACACCTCAAACGTGGGCTGCACACCTTATTCAGGAGCGTACAGCTTTGCTCTACCCACCAATTGGAACACTCGTCACCCTGGAACGTCAGAAAGGTGCCAAGACTGCAGCACCCTTACCTCAATTTCCAAGCACCGTACGCATGACTCGGCTGAGTGATACGGTTACTAGTCTCCGCTTGCAAGCGGGCAATTTTCCATCCCTGCAACCGATCTTGGAAAAACTTGCCATGCAGGGCTGGGATATCCAAGTGAATCCACCGCGACTGCCACGCCTGCAGGCTTGACGTAGAGAGGTTTTTGCTATACTATTCTCCGATGGCACTTCTTCCACTCACCCTCATCCCAGACCCAATCCTGCGGCAAAAAGCAAAGCCGGTAGAACTTGCCGTGCTGGGAACCAAAGACTTCCAGGGCTTCTGTGATGACCTTATTGAAACGATGTTCAAGAAGGATGGAATTGGTTTAGCCGCGCCGCAAGTTGGGCAGAGCATCAGCGTCTGCGTCGTAACGCATGTAGACGGACCCCTGGTGATGGTGAATCCTCGGATTACCAAACACTCGTTTCGGAAGCAGGTTATGGAAGAGGGTTGCTTATCTATTCCTGGTGTCTTTGGGACTGTCCGTCGGCCAAAGCGCGTTGCCGTAACCTACACCGATCGTCACGGCAAAGAACAGCAGGTTGATGCTCAAGGCATGCTCGCCCGCGTCATCCAGCATGAAGTTGATCACTTGAACGGCATCCTCTTCACCGACATGGTCATCACCTACACGCATGGCGAGCGACCAGCAAAAACCTAGGAACTGGAAAATCCTGTTTGCAGGGTCACCGGCGTACGCCGTACCCAGTCTTGAAGCTATTCACGCGCTACCAAATTGCACAATTGTTGGGGTATGTGCCCAACCAGCCAAACCCCACGGTCGAGGTAAGAATGTGCTGCCAACTCCAGTGGAAATTTGGGCAAAAGCCCATGACCTACTGTGCGTCACGCCTGCTTCACTCCGCACCCCAGATGCCCAAGCAACTCTCCGTGCACTGCAACCCGATGTTGCGGTGGTAGTTGCGTACGGCAAACTCATTCCCGCCGACCTGCTAGAAATGTTTCCCTATGGGTGGATCAATGCGCATGGATCTCTGCTTCCGCGCTGGCGTGGTGCTTCGCCAATTCAGCAAGCAATCCTCGCGGGTGACCAAACAACTGGCGTCACGCTCATGAAGCTTGATGCAGGTATGGATACTGGACCAATGTTTGCCTCGCTCCAGATTCTCATTGCGGCGGATGATACTGCACCAACGCTGGCCGAAAAGCTGGCGCGGCTAAGCGCACAGGCTTTCCAAGAACACCTTGTCCCCTATCTCCTGGGAGAACGTCCACTCCAACCACAGCCAGTTGATGGGGTGACCGTTGCGCCAATCTTAGAAAAAACCGATGGACAATTGCACTGGGATGAATCAGCCTCAGTCATTTGCAGGAAGATTCGTGCACTCCAACCGTGGCCCGGCTGCACCACTACCTGGAACAACCAGCAGCTGACCATCTGGCGAGCCGAAGAAATTGCTGGTACTGCACAGCCCGGATTGGTGCAGGCGCATGGCATTGGTTGTACCATTGGGACCAGCAACAATTTGCTCAACGTGCTGGAAGTACAGCTCGCCGGAAAAAAACGAGTGCCCGTGGACGCATTCCTGCGCGGGGCACCCGGTTTTGTTGGGACGATCTTAAAGTAGTTACTCAGCCACCACTTCCACCTTTTCCATCACATCGCCGACAGTGATTTGCTTTACCACATCCAAACCTTTGGTCACCTGACCAAAGAGGTTGTACTGCTTTGGAAGTTTGGTGGTTAAATCATCCAAGGCAATGAAGAATTGCGAGCCATTTGTATTTGGTCCGGAATTTGCCATAGAGACTGATCCAACTAGGTACTCGCCCTGGACTGGTTCATCCTCAAACTTGTACCCAGGGCCACCCGTGCCGTTTCCTGCTGGGTCACCACCCTGAATCACAAAACCCGGTTCAACCCGGTGGAAGGTCAATCCGTTGTAAAACCCTTGTTCCGCTAAGTACACAAAGTTGCTCACCGTCTTTGGCGCCACATCACTCTTCAGGGAAAACTCGATCACCCCTTTTGCCGTGGTAATGACCACCTTCTTCTTCGCAATGCGATCTGCGGAGAGCACGCCTGGGAAACTGTAGTTCATAGTTTTCGTTGTTGATTGCGAGGTGTTCACATTTGTTGCACTATAATTGTCGGCATTGGTATTTTTTTTGGATCCAGAGTTGATCCCCGACCAGATAAGGACCACAGCGGCAATGAGCGCAATGCCAACGGCAGAACTGAGTACAAGGGTTAGTTTTTTTATACGCATAAAAACAGACGAATAACGTTTGATACCCGTAGTATAGCAGGCTTCACTGTGAATGCCCAAATGCGCTATACTACGTCGCAGAAAGGATACCCCTTATGCGAAAAATGTCTATTTTCGGTAGTGTCATACTCTTGGCGTTGCTGCTGGGAACACCAGTTTTGGCGCAGGTGAACGGTTCAACCGACCTGACCAAGCCCACTATTTCCAGCGTCACGGTCAGTAACATTACCTCTACCCGGGCTGAAGTTACCTGGTCCACCAACGAACCTGCCACCAGCTACGTCGATTTTGGAACTAGTGACCTGTACGGCACCACTGCCGGTGAAGGGAGTTACCTGACTGCACACGTGGTCACGGTTTCCGGCTTAACCGCAAACACCATATACCACTTCCGTATCCGGTCTAAAGATGCCGCTGGGAATGAAGCAACAAGCACGGACACGACCTTCACCAGCGCCGCAACCACGGTAGCGAATACAAACACTGCCGCAAATAGCAACGGGAATGTGAATGCAAAGGTAAATACGAATGCCGCGGTCAATGCAAATGCGAACAAGAATACCAATACTGCGGTAAACAAGAACACAAATACCAAAGTGAATGCGAATGCGAATAAGAACGTGAATAAGGCAGCAAATACGAATACGGGAAATGCAAACACTGCAAACCTGAATATCGCCCCGGATGATGTCAACGGAAATGAGAATCTCAATACCAGTCTGGACGTGAACTCCAGTGCTGACACCACGAATGCGGTTGATACTTCCACAGGGACAACTTCTGACGGTCGGACTGGGGTACTTCTGATTGTTGTAGGATTACTCCTACTCGTTGGCGTGCTGGTCACCCTGTGGGTGAAGTCCCGTCGGGAACGCGGACCCCGTCCTTAATCCAGGGGTTGGTCGATTGTTGCTCCTCCCAAGCAGTTTTGGTCGTTGTAGAAGGCGCAAATTTGCCCAGGCGTGATGGCACGCTGTTTACGGGCAAAGTTGACGGTCAGTAGCCCATAATCACCCACAATCACCGTACAGGCCTCCACAGGCTGCCTGTAGCGTATTCTGGCTGTACAATTGAAAGTTGTTCCAGGTGGACTTCCCGCAACCCAACTGGCGCCTGAGGCTTGCAAACCATTGTGGTACAACACTTCATCCCGGTTGCCTTTCGCAACAACCAAGGTATTCGTCGTTGGGTCTTTTGCGGCAACGTAGTATGGCACGCCACCCCCAACCCCCAGCCCATGCCGCTGGCCAATGGTGTACAGAGCAATGCCTTCGTGCTGGCCTACCACTACACCATCCGCCGTTTGCACAGGCCCGGGGTGCACCCCAAAACGCTCTTTGAGCAAAGCATGGACATCCACCTTGCCCACAAAGCAAATTCCTTGGCTATCTGGTTTTGCAGCCGTGGGTAACTTTGCCGCCTTTGCCATTGCGCGCACTTCCGGTTTCCGCAAATGCCCAATGGGAAATTGCACGTGCTGCAGCATGTCCTGGTTGAGCATGCATAGAAAGTACGTCTGGTCTTTATCCGAATCAGCAGCCGTAAGTAGCTGAACTAATTTTCCTTGATGTTCAACCCGGGCGTAGTGTCCAGTCGCGATATGATCGTACCCCTCCGCAATAGCTTTTTGTAGGAACACACCAAACTTAATTTCCCGGTTGCACCACACATCTGGGTTTGGGGTTTTCCCAGCAGCGTAGGTGGTGTAAAAGTACTCCAGAACCGCAGCACTGTACTCTTTGGTAAAATTCCAGGTTTCCCACGGGATACCCAAGTACTTGCTCACTTTTTCCACATCAGCTTGGTCAGCTTCCCACGGACAGTCCGCCTTTGCATCCGGTGGTGGTTCATAGTTCTTCATGAAAACGCCCCGCACGTCAAAACCCTGCTGCTGCAGGAGCAGCGCTGCTACGGATGAATCAACCCCACCGGAAAGACCGACGATAATTTTGGGCATGCTGGCTACTCTAGACCCTTCCGCTTGAAAAACCAAAAGTTATTCTCATGGCTCACTAACTCAAAACGAGAATCCTTTTGCAAATCTTCAAACTGTAGGTGATTACGTTGCCACTCCAGACCCCCCTCTTTTGCGAGCAAGACCAAAATGTAATCCGCCAGGTCAATGCCTTGGGGAAATTGGTACAAGTGTTCCCGTTCAGCTAACTGCGCGCCAACGGTGTTGGTAGCAGAGACCGGAGCATTGGCTGGCACCTGGTCAATGGCTGCGTGGATGATGGGCGCCATGGGCGCACGCCAATACACGCGCATGTCAGCATGTTGGCTATATGGTAGTGGTCCTAATCGGTACGATTCTACGGCGCAAATAATAAGTAGGCACAGTGCCAGAAAACCAAAAAGCGAGAGACGTACGCGCGGTTTCAGTGTTCGATCCCACCAGCCACCAATGCGCCGCTGTATCGCGGCAATACCAAAGATAGTACTAATGAACACAAACCCACCAATGGCCGCTTGGTAGTGGTAGATAAGCGTCCGGGGTTCAATGCGCTCATTGAAGAGGTTTACCACAAAGTCTGGCCAAGCAACAGCCAACCACAGTGGGCTAGCAATGGACAGGAAACCAACTGGCCCCAATACCCCGGCGTACATATGCCGCGCTTGCTTACCTGCAACCATGGAAACCACGAGTTTTGGATTCGTTGTCGCAGTTTTGAGAATTTCTGAGGGTGAAGAGCCAAGCGTGTCATACAACACAGTGTACTTATTCGGTACGCCATTACGTGCTGCTGGCATGATGAGGAAGTACACCACACAGAAGTACGCCAAGGCTGATCCGGTGACTATAGCTGCTCGCTTCCAGGCAATTCGGTCACGGAAATACATGAGGACACCAACCCCGGCGACCATGAGCGCCAGTTCCTCTTTACACAAAGCGAACAGAACGGCGAAAAAAGCAAATCGCCACCAGCGTTTTTCCACCATGGCTAGGATCATGCCTAGGGCAAATGTCGGTGCAAGCGTAAGCCCGTGAAAATCAAAAAGTACTGCCCGCTGCAGGGTTGGGTAGAACAAGTAGCTTAAGGCCAGCACTGCAGTAAGCCAATCATGACCAAGGACTTTTTTGGCTAAACGGTAGACAAACCAACCACCCAGAGCAACAACACAGGCCTGAATCACGAGTAGGAGCATTGGACTGGCGAAAATCCAGTACAGTGGTGCCAGCAGAATGAGGATAAAGTCTGCATGGTGAATAGCTCGGTACACAGTTTCCGTGCTGTACGGATTCGTAAACTGGAAAATCCGGCCCTGACTAGTGTTCCATACGGTTTGCGACATGTTTCCCAAGTCAAACCGGGAGGTGATGACTTTGGTATGCATGAGCACCGTGATAATAGAAAAGTATAGTGCGAAAAAAATGGCAAGCAGCGTGACGACCCCTGCAGGTGTACGGAGCTTTTTCCACAACCAGGTGAAGCCCTGCACAATTGTCTGCCGCGCAAAAATGCCAAGCCAAAGAAATTCCACAATCATTGCACCTATACGGGTGACGGCCGATACCACAACCCCAAAAGTCCCGATGCTCGGGCTTAGCAAAGATGCGAGAATTGCCTCCCGCACGCCCAAGCCACTGGGTGCTAAGAAACTGAGGTACCCCAACATCCAACTTATTGGGAAGACGGCGAGCGAAAGCGTAAAGGAAAATGTGGGAAGATCAATAACACTTCGAACAATTGCAAAGCCGCCAACGCTGTACGCTACCCAAGCAACAATTTCCAGCCCGGTAAGTTCAGCAAATGCCCTGGATGACATGTTTGGAATTTCATGTGTGACACCTTGCCGTCGTGCAACCCAATGCAAGAACTTCCGAACAAGTTTCATCCCCACGAAACTCAGTAAGACACCAGCGACACCCAACCCAGCAAGGCCACGAACCCAGCCTGGTAAACCTGGTTGCCAAAGCGCGAAGGAACCACCAGCAATAGTTGCGGCACATAGCATCGTTGCGATCTCGACAGCCGTTGCAAAAACCGCAGTACCCGCCTGCATCCCAAACTTTCCGGATTGCGCAATCCTCCCCATGACACTCCAGACGTAGCCCGGAATGTACCGAACAACTTCGGAATTCATCAGAATCGATCCAGCGTCTCGGAAACGCAATGACGTCCCCAAGAAGTGTGCTAGTCGTTTCCAGGCAAAAACCCGTATGAGGAAGAAACCGCTGAAGCCTACAATTGCAAGAAACAGCCAAGCAAGTTTTGGTGTATGCCAAGCAGAAACAAAAGTATCCCAACTTCGGCTGACAATGCGAAAAGCAAAAAGCACCACTGCCGCAAGCACCACTGGCGTAAGTAGCCGGCGAAGCAGTTTCTTTACACTAGACCAAGGGACCATCACAATTCCATTCATCGCGCACTGGGACAGAATCCCGGTCAACCGACCGAACGAGAAGTTCCGCAAGTAAACCGGTGAAAATGAGCTGTAACCCAACCAAGGCAAAGAAAATGCCAAAGGTGAGCAGTGGTCGGGTACCAATTGCTGCACCGGTAAATACTTTGACGCAGACCAGGTACAGTAGTATCACGCTCCCTAGAAAAGTCATGCTAGCGCCAATGCCACCAAAGAGGTGCAACGGCCGCCGATTGTACTTCGTGAGGAAAAGCACAGTGAGTAAATCTAGAAAACCTCGTAAGTAGCGAGCACCTCGGTATTTTGTCTCACCATACTTTCGCACTCGCGTGTGCGTTGGCACCTCCACCACAGAAAAACCTTGTGTGTGTGCCAAGATGGGAATGTACCTGTGTAGCTCGCCGTAGAGCACTAAACTCTGCGCGGCTGACTTGGTGTAGGCCTTGATTGCAGAATTGAAGTCGTGCAATTGCAAGCCCGAGACCTTTCGGGTAATCGCATTGAAGAACTTGGATGGCAACCGCTTCTCCAAATTGTCTGGGCGATCAAATTTCCAGCCATTCACCACATCTGCACCTTCTGCAATTTTCTCAAGAAGCTTGGGGATTTCCGCTGGGTCGTTTTGTAAATCCGCATCCAACGTGACAATCACCTCTCCGCGGGCGCGCTGAAAGCCAACCTGGAGCGCGGAGGCTTTGCCCATGTTCCGCCGGAGAATGATGGGGTGCAGGCGGGTATCAATCAACGCTTGCTCCCGGAGGAACGCTTGGCTACCATCGGTTGAACCGTCATCCACCACGACAATCTCGTACGGAATGGCAAGCGTCTTGGCAAAAACGTGCAGTTCAGCAAAAAGCTCAGGCAAGCTCTGACGCTCGTTGAATGCTGGGGTAACGAAAGAAATCGACCGGGGTGTCATACCCCTGTATGCTAGCAAGCCCACAAAGGGTTTGGCAAACGCTTACTTGAAGCGCACAACCTGGCCAAAACCCAGGGGTTGCTCAGGGTCAGACTCCTTGGCGAGCTTAGGTTTGTGCACCGGTGGAACCGGCTTTGGATCTTCCGTGGGGTTAGCCACAGGTTGCAAAGGTAGGGGTGTTGCTGGCGATTGCGGTTGGCTTGGCCGGGGGTGCTGGTTGTTATGCGGAGCTTGATGAAACGGCGGCCGACTGCCTGGACTTGACCGTCTGGGGCGTGGACTAAAGTTGGAGCCACCTCCGTATCCAGCTCCTCCGGAGCGCGGGGCTTGCGGTCGCGGGTACGGAGCTCTTTCAGTCGCTGGTGCTACAGAACGATTCTCATTTGGCGGTGCAATAGGTTGACTGGGTTGCGACTGCGGTAGCAAATCACTCAGCTTCATTGCTGGTCGTTCGGCAGCAGCCGTGACGACCGGTTCCACCTCAACTTGATCACGTTGGAAAAGGTTGTTGGGTGGCCGGCGTTTCTTCCCTTCCGCTCGGTATGGTGATTCCTCTTGCTGTATTGCAATATTCTCCTCTTCTGCAGAAGCGCGGTACACTTCATCCACACCGCTCCAGCGGAGAATCTTCTCCTCCACTTCTTTTCGATTGGTGCTGTACCGTTCCCGTGATGCGGCAATGACTTTGTCTCGATTATCTGTTCGACCACCCACTGGTGGCAAGGTAGTGGCGCTGAAGGGCTCAGACGCAACTCCGTCAATCATGAGTTTCAGGTAGATCTCATACTTCGGCAGGTTTACCAAATCCACCTGGGTAAACGTTGGGAAAAATTCCTTTTCCAAAAATTCACCATCCGCGCCACC
>CAZBMC010000012.1:12228-15835 GCA_964493065.1 uncultured Gammaproteobacteria bacterium | reverse complement strand
TCCGGTTTCAGGGTATCGGTTTGCATGTGGGATAACGTGTATGTGTAGCAAGCCGCGTGCTTTCTGTCAATGTTGCCTCCCTCCAGGAGCAACATAGTCCATGATAAAGATTATGTAGATATACCCTACAGAAACTGTAAAAAAAGTCAAATAATTACAATATATAACTGCTATTTAGTCAATATGCTTCTTTAAGAAGGACTGACCCATAAGGTTCTTTGTCGTTTGACTCCTCAGGACGGCTACGGACGAGGAGTCTGTGAGCACAACAAAACCCCCTTGCTGAAGGGGGTTTTCCCTGGTGAAAAGCTGAAAGGATTGATTTTTCATAGAGATCCCTCGAAAACTCGGGACGGCCAAAGACTTCTTAAGAAAAGACCCCCAGTTTATGGGGGTCGATTTCTTGGTAATCCGACTTATTCCTTAGAGAATTGAGTCTTTGGCCGCCTTTGCAACCCGGAATTTCACCACGGTTTTGGCTGGGATCTGAATCTCAGCGCCGGTGGCTGGGTTTCGCCCTTTGCGAGCAGCGCGGTGCTTCTTCATAAGCTTCCCGAGCCCTGGGAGGGTGATTTCACCCTTCTTTGCTTCGGCATATGCCGTGGTAACGATGAGGTCCCACAGAGTGGTTACCTCTTTCTTGCTGTGACCGGACTTCTCCGCCAAGAGGGCGATGAAGGCCGATTTGCTCAAGCCTTTTGCCATGGTTGCATGGGGTTAAATGACGATATGGACATAGTATAGCAAATTTCCTAGGTTTTTTCAGGGTGTGTCAAGAAATCGTCAAGAAAAATGCGTAAAATCTCTGATTGTACATGACTGTGGATAACCCGTATAGGCAAATTTTCTGCTAATGTTAGCCAAAAAAATTCACTTCAAAGATAGCGTATACTAGTGTATATGGAGGAAAAGAAAAGCCAGGAGGTTACATTTTCTTCTGCAAATCAGGCGTCAGCAGCAGTGCTGTCGGCACTGGGGACAACTTTGGCTGGACTCTCAAGCACAGAGGCGAGAATTCGGCTAGGGCGTGATGGAGAAAACGCAATTCGGGCAGCTGACCACTCAGGCTGGGTCATTTTGGGCAGGCAGTTTCGATCACCTATGGTACTACTTTTAGTGGTCGCACTTGGCGTTTCCGCCGTCCTGCAAGAGTTTGTTGACGCTATTACTATCGCTGTCATTGTAGTCATTAACGCTATCTTAGGTTTTGTGCAGGAGTACAAAAGCGTCAAATACCTACAGAGGTTGCAATCCATTGTTCACGACCATGCAGTGGTTCGTCGTGGAGGGAAAGAACTGGTGATTTCTCGGTCGGAAGTTGTTGTAGGAGATATTGTCCTCGTGCGGACAGGTGACGTAGTACCCGCGGATATCCGGCTGTGTGAGGTGAAAAATTTTCTCTTGGACGAATCGGTTTTAACTGGTGAATCAATTCAAGTGGAAAAGCAAACCGCTGCTATGGGTGTTGCCATCAGCGCGGCTGAGCGGGCCACCAACGTTGCATTTATGGGAACCACGGTTGCGGCCGGTGAAGCAGTGGGTGTGGTTATTGCTACTGGCCCACGTACGGTTTTGGGTGAAATTTCTACATTGACCGCCAGAACAGTTCGTCATTCAAGTTTTGATGACAATTTGGAAAAGTTTAGCAAATTTATATTAGCCGTCGTTGGCATAACCTTGCTCATTGTTTTCATATCTCGCTACGCGCTTAACGGTGCGCTGGGGATTGGTGAGCTGTTCCTCTTCTCCATTGCACTGGCGGTGAGTGTTATACCTGAAGCGTTGCCAACAGTCATCACCATTACACTCTCACGTGGTGCACTGCAGCTCGCGAAAGAGAAAGTTGTGGTCAAGCGATTAGGAGCAATTGAAGATTTGGGTCAGATTGAAATTCTCTGTACGGACAAGACTGGGACATTGACGCAAAATCGTTTAACCGTTGAAGATATTTTTGCCACGAGCCCAGAAACCGTCATTGCCTGGATGTCGGCGGGTTTCGCAATCGGTGATGACGCACAAGCTGCGGCATTTGCTCGGGCGCTGCGGCACGTACAGCGAAAAGGTGAACCAATGCTGCGCGGTCGAGTTGTTGCAAGTATTCCTTTTGATCCAGAACGGCGACGATCAAGTGTAGTCTTCGAGCGTACAGATGGGTCACGCTGGATGGTGGTGCGCGGCGCGCCGGAGGTGCTGCTGGAGCATACCAAGCAGGTAGAATTGCCTCATGGTTTGGTTGCTGTGCAAGAAGCTCGGCCAGAAATCCTCCGGGTTTTGGCAACGTTTGGAGAAGCAGGACACCGCACCCTGGGTATCGCAATTCGTCCAGTGAGCAAACGCCCAGAGTACCATGCTAATGATGAAGCGGGCCTCACTTTCTTAGGGATAGTCGCTTTTGCGGATCCGCTGAAACCAACATCTGTGGACACCTTAGCCAAAGCAGCGAGATTAGGTGTGGAAGTGAAAATTCTCACAGGTGACAGCTTGGCGGTGGCCGGGAGCATTGCCAAGAAGCTGCAGCTGCCGCATGGTCCTGATGATATTGTTTCTGGTGAAACGCTCGACGCGCTGCACGGCGCAAGCTTTGAACACATTGTCCGTCGCGCTCGCGTTTTTGCCAGAGTCACCCCGGCGCAGAAGTACCGGATTATTGAAACCTTGCAGACCCGAGCCTCAGTTGGATTTTTGGGAGAAGGAATGAATGATGCGCCTGCATTGAAATTGGCGAACGTTGCCATGGTTGTGCAGGGAGCGGCAGATGTAGCGAAAGATGCGAGCGACGTGGTGCTCTTAGAAAAGGATTTGCACGTGATTGTTCGCGGCATTGAGCAAGGCCGCGGCATCTTTGCAAATATCACCAAATACTTGCGTTACACGCTCATTGGGAATTTTGGCAATTTCTTTGGCATCGCGGGCATTTCCTTACTGGTTCCATTCTTACCATTACTTCCACTACAGATACTCTTAGCAAATCTCCTTACTGATCTTCCGCTCATGGCTGTGGCCGCAGATCGGGTGGAGCCAGAAGATACGGCAAAACCCGTACGACTCAATTTGCGTGAGCTCGCGTTCTACTGCCTCATCCTCGGTTTAGTCAGCACGCTCTTCGACTTCCTTGCATTCGCAACGTTTCGGCACTTTGGTGAAACTGAGTTGCGGAGTCTTTGGTTAATCGAGAGCATTCTCACGGAGTTAGTGCTCGTCTTTTCCATTCGTACGTTTCGGCCAGCGCTTTTTGCACGTCGGCCAGCCGGCGTCGTGCTGTGGATTGCCGCAGTTGCTGTAGGATTAACGCTGCTGGTCCCGTTCGTTCCATTTACTGCGAATGTTTTCCACATGCTCCCGCCCACGGCACCACAGTTCGCGTTAATCCTTGGTTTTGTCTTGGCATACTTTGCTATGACGGAAATTGTAAAGGCGGTCTACGTACGGACGCTTCACAGGCAAGTTGTTGGTGAGGAATCAAAGCGCTTGCCTCAAGCTACTCGAACCTAGAAGGATCCGCAGGGTCGGTAAGGGAAAAAAAGTTTTTTTGTATGCTTGACATGAAGGCAATAATATTGTACGGTAAGCAAGCCAAAGTCAGCTAGACGGCTGCCCTCCTTGGTTC
>CAZBMC010000012.1:0-12128 GCA_964493065.1 uncultured Gammaproteobacteria bacterium | reverse complement strand
GTTGCTAACGGCAACCGGGAGTAGGCCATCCAAGGAGTCCTCGCGAGTTCTTGAATGGATGAAGCCCAGGGAAAGTGTTTCACTTCGGTGGAACCGCGCCTGAGGTGCGAAAGCGCCTGAGGAGTGGCAACAGAAAGATACCGCCGATGGCTCAGTACGGTAACGTGCTGGGAACAGGTAAGGTTGAAATTGTGGCCCCGCACCACTGCCGGAAACGGTGTGGTGTGGGATACGCTTCGCGCTTTCGGGCGCGGGGTGAATGTAAGAGACCACAGCATCCTACCGTGAGGTAGGAAGCGGTAAACCCTCTCCAGTGCAAGGCCAAGTAGAGCGCCGATGAGGCGCTGGGTTGGCTGCTAGAGGTTTGCAGCAATGCAGATCCCAGAGAGATAGTCGTCGTGCGGCGCTCGATGCACATCGACGTGCCGTACACAGAATTCGGCTTATCGGCTGGCTTTGGCAACAGGCAATACCATCATGCATCGATGGCATTTCCTGCACTTTCGTTCAGACTGCACTCCATGCGAAGACTTGAGCTCATCACTGCTGCGGTACTGGTACCCTT
The DNA here is from genome assembly GCA_964493065.1 of uncultured Gammaproteobacteria bacterium. GTDB lineage: Bacteria > Patescibacteriota > Patescibacteriia > PEXW01 > PEXW01 > JBAYJA01. The sequence goes on along the minus strand of CAZBMC010000012.1, from coordinate 11,563 downwards.
GGACTTTGTCATGGTGGTGCTCGCAGGTTGTGCTGCGTACAGTTTGCGTTTCAGCGGAACAGTGGCAAATTTGCGACCCGTGGTGGCGGAGCTCCCATTCCAGGAGTACGTCATTTTTGTTTTGGCCATTGGTGTCATTTGGGTGCTGTGCTTGGCCATGGCGGGTTTGTACGCTCTCCGGCAACGGTACGCCATTGCCGAAATTGGTCGGGTGATTGTTGCATCCGCAGCTGCCATGACCGTGGTTATTTTCACTATTTTTTTCCGACGCGAACTGTTCTCCTCGCGTTTCATCATTCTCGTTGGTTGGTTGCTTGGGGTCCTTTTCGTGGCTTTTGGTCGTCTGCTAGTACGTTGGACAGTGCAGGTGCTGCAGCGGAATGGCATTGGACTGCAACGTTTGCTGGTTGTGGGATCCGGTGACTTGGCTGACCGCATTGTGAACGACTTATACCAAGGTCGTGGTGAGGGTTACCAGTGCGTTGGTCGTTTGCCAGATTTTGGGAGTTCGACGCAAGTGCAATTCCGGGCAGTGCTCCACGAGAAGCAACCAGATGCAGTTCTCCTCGCTGCCACGGATGTTCCGCAGGCAGACGTGGTTGCCCTACTCAACGCGGCGCAGCTGCATCACCTGGGATTCCAGTACGTTGCAGATATGTTCGCGACACACGCTGGCCACCTCCGCGTTTCGACGCTCTTCGGTACACCGGTGGTGGAGGTGCAGCGCACTCGGCTGGACGGGTGGGGGAGAATATGGAAACGGACGTTTGATATTCTCGTTTCGAGTGTTGGGCTGCTCATCCTCTCTCCATTCTTTCTCATCATCGCCCTCCTCATCGTGCTGGACAGCCCAGGACCAGTCTTTGCCAAACTTCTCCGGGTGGGAGAGCGAGGAAAAACCTTTACCCTCCTGAAATTCCGTTCCATGATTCGGAATGCGCATGCGTTGAAACCCACGCTCATGGAGAAGAATGAACGTCAGGATGGTCCACTGTTTAAAATGGCGAATGATCCACGGATTACACGCATTGGTCGGTTCTTGCGTCGCACGAGCGTTGATGAACTGCCGCAGCTAGTGAACGTGTTGCTGGGTTCCATGAGTTTGGTTGGCCCCCGGCCGCACGAACCAGAAGAGGTTGCAAAGTACGCAGGGTGGCATCGAAAGTTACTCACCATCCGACCCGGCATGACCGGCATGGCACAGGTGCGGGGCCGAGCCGCGCTGAGTTTTGATGAAGAAGCCCAGTTAGATATTACGTACATAGAGAACTGGAGTTTTGCTATGGATGTGATGATTCTCCTTCGGACGCCGGGTGCTGTCTTCTCCCGTCGTGCAGCGGTATAAACTATGCGCATCGCTCTTGTCCACGAATATTTGAATCAGCTTGGTGGCGCTGAACGGGTGCTGGAAGCATTGCACGGGCTGTACCCAGAAGCACCGGTGTACACGTTGGTACATGACCAGAAACGGGTTGGTGACCGTTTTGCCAACTGGCCGCTGCGTACGTCCATCATTGAACGGCTGCCGTGGGGCAAGAAGTACTACAAGTGGTACCTGCTAGCCATGCCCGCAGCAATTGAGAGTTTTGACTTTACGTCGTACGATGTTGTGCTGTCCGATGCGTCCGCTTTTGCGAAAGGTGTCATTGTCCCGCCTGGTTCACTCCATATTTGCTACTGTCATACGCCCACGCGCTATTTATGGAGCGATGCGCATACCTATGCGAACGAAATCCGTGTTCCGCGGTTGGTTCGGAAATTTCTCCCGCTCGCATTGAACTACCTTCGCGTCTGGGATAAGCAGGCAGCTGACCGGGTGGATCATTTCATTGCGAATTCGAAGTTTGTGGCGCAGCGCATTCAGAAGTACTACCGTCGGGAGAGCACGGTCATCTATCCGCCCGTGGATACGCACCGCTTCAGCGTGAGCAAAGACGTGGGGAACTACTTTGTGATGATGGGTCGGTTCCGCCCCTACAAGAAGTTTGACGTAGCCATCCGGGCGTTCAACGCGTTGAACATCCCCCTGGTCATCATTGGTGCGGGGGAGGAAGAAGCGAATTTACGGAAAATGGCCAAGTCGAACATTGACTTTGTGGGTTCCAATGTTGATCGGGCCAGAATTCTTCAACGAGCAATTGGTTTCATTAACCCACAAGTTGAAGATTTTGGCATTGCGCCGGTGGAAGCCATGGCAGCAGGGCGGCCGGTCATTGCCTACCGCGCAGGCGGTGCAATGGAAACAGTGGTGGACGGCGTGACCGGAACATTTTTTGATGAGCAGAGTTGGGAAGCACTGGCAGACACGGTTGTCCGTTTCAAAATGCAGCAGTTTGATCCGCAGAAAATTCGGGCGCACGCAGAGACTTTTGACCGAAAAATTTTCCAATCACAAATGCAGGCTTTCGTAGAAAAAGCCTGGGCAGATTTCAAGAAGTAATTTACTCGCCTTCATGCATTCGAATCCTATGCCCAATACCCATCTTGAACCAGTGCAGTTTGCGTGGCGCTATAAGTGGTTAGTGCTTGCGTGCGTCCTCGTGCCAACAGTCGCCGCGATCCTATTTGCGACGTCACGTGCAGATACGTACACGACCTCGTTAGCGTTTACGGTGAATCGAATAAACAAGCAGTCAACCACGGAGTACCAATTTGACGGGTACTACGCCTTGCAAGCTTCCGACCTCTTTGCTGAGACGGTGGTAAGTTGGTTCCTCACGCCATCCGTCATTGTGGAAATGTACGATCGAGCAGGTTTAGATCCGCAAGCGGAGAGTTTGGGGAGTCTCACCTCACGTTTTAAAATTAAGAAGTACTCGTCCCAGAACATTGTGGTGAAATTTACATCACTGACCAGTGAAGAAGCAAGCAAATTGTCAGACGCGGTTGTCGCAGTTGTTGAAGAAAAGGCAGCAGCGCTGAACCAAAGCGCTGATCGGAAAGCGCTGTTTGAAGCAGCAGGGAGTAAACCCGTGATTGTGCAAGATAGTAAAGGAACAGTGCTCGCTGGCGTCGTGGGCATTGTGCTTGGCGCTTTCCTCGCTTTACTCCTGCTCACAATTATTCGGTTGACCCGGGGTATGACACCATCCAGTACCTCAGGCATGCATGCGGCTGGCAATTGATTGCCGGTGTTTGGTGGAAGGCGCACCCGGGGGGATTGCGCGCTACGCGGCAGAAGTCATTCCGCGCGTCATCCAGCGTTTGCAGCCAGTAGAACAGGTTGGATTTACCACAGGTTGGTCAGACGCACCGGTTAAGGTGGCAGCGTTGCCCATACGGCAGTACAAGCGACCGAACAAACTCTTGAATACGCAGTTCGTCTGCACTGGGCGGCCATACCTCGACCGGTGGTTGGGGGCTGATGTGGTTTTCGCACCCACGCCGAAGTTCTTTGGACTTTCCGCAGAAGCAAAAAGTGTCATGACAGTGCACGATCTTTCTTTTGTGGAGCACCCAGAGTTTTTTACCCACCGGCAGCGGATATGGCACTGGGGTTTGCGCATTACCCGTTTGCTCCAGCGCACGACGCGAATTATTGCCGTATCTGAACATACGCGGGAAGATATTTGCCGGTTAGTTCCCGGGGTGGAAAACCGTGTGCAGGTTATTCCTTCTGGGGCTGACCATGTGCCACCTGGGCCGCACGCACCCTTGCCTGGTTTGCCAGAGAAGTACCTATTGGCTTTTGCCCCCAGCGAGGCCAGAAAAAATGTAGCTGGAATTCTTGCAGCGCACGCCTTAGCGTTTCCGCAGCACGGTGTGCCGTTGGTCCTGGTTGGGTCTGGCACCAAAGGGGCGCTGCCCAATGGTGTGGTAACCAAACCGTATTTGGCAGAAGCTGATCGATGGCGGGCAATGGCAAATGCAGCAATACTCCTTTACCCCTCGCTGTACGAAGGATTTGGTTTTCCCCCGTTGGAAGCAATGACGCTCGGTGTGCCGGTCATTGCAAGTCATGTCACAAGTTTGCCGGCAGTGCTGGGTGAAGCCGCGCTCCTGGTTGATCCCTGGGATCCGCAGGACGTCGCTCGCGCCTGTATCGCCCTGCTTTCTGATCAAGCATTGTGGACGCGGTACCAGCAGCTTGGAAAAGCACAGGTTCGGCAGTACGCTTGGGACACGTGTGCGGAAAAAACCGCCAGTGTCATTCGTGAATGTTTCTAAGGATATGCGCATAGGTATTGATGCCCGCTTCTACGGTCCACTTGGGAAAGGTCTGGGCCGGTATACCGAACGACTCATTCACCACCTGCAGGCGCTCAGACCGGCAGAAGAATTTGTCATCTTCTTACGCAAAGAAAATTGGGAAGCGTTTCAGCCTACGGTACCAACGTTCACCAAAGTGTTGGCAGACTTCCCTTGGTACACCGTTGCTGAGCAGCGTGGGATGCCGCGCGTTGTTGCCAATGCCAAGGTTGACCTCATGCACTACCCGCATTTCAACGTGCCGTTTTTCACTCCACGTCCATTCGTGGTTACCATTCATGATCTCATACTGACGCACTTTCCTACGCGTCGAGCAACGACGTTGGGGCCGCTGAAGTACGCGGTGAAGCAGCTGGGGTATCAGCTGACGCTCAGCCGGGCGGTTTCGCGTGCGGCGAAAATTATCACGGTCTCGGAATTTACAAAGCAGGACATTCGTTCGTACTTTGGGTATGACCCGAAGAAGATTGTGGTAACCTACGAGGCGGTTGATCCTTTTCCAGAAACGATGGTTGACGTTCCAGCGGTGTTGCAGAAGTATGATATACGTCAACCCTACCTGCTGTACGTCGGGAATGCATACCCGCACAAGAATTTAGAAAAGCTCATTGCATTACTACATGAGTTGCCCGCTGCGCAGAAAACGTTGCAGCTCGTTATCATTGGCAAAGCAGATTACTTCCAGAATCGGATTCGACAGCTGGTGCATGATGCGGGGATAGGAAATCGTGTGCGGTTTCCGGGGTACGTCCCGGATACTGAGCTTGGCGTGCTGTACCAGCAAGCGCATGCCTTCATTTTCCCAAGCTTGTACGAAGGGTTTGGCTTGCCACCGCTGGAAGCTATGGCGTACGGCACACCCGTCCTCAGCTCAGATGCCGCCTGCATGAAAGAAATTCTGGGGAAAGCTGCGCTCTACTTTAATCCAAATGCAACGCGTGGTATGCTAGCTGCACTGCAGCAGTTAGAGAGTACACCGGAATTGCGAAGTCAGCTCATTGCCGCCGGGAAGCAACAAGTTGCACAGTACCGATGGCAAAATCTTGCAGAGTCAACCCTCCGCGTGTACCGAGATACGCTTTCCTAACTTCATCCATGCCGAACTTTCACCAGGACAGCAACGACATTCCGGAAAATAACATTCTGGATTTACGGACGCCGAAAACCGGTGAACCAGAAGTGCGTCGTACCCGGAAGAAGCATGTAGACTTTTTAACATTCGTGGAGGAAGGGGAGTCAAAACTTGAGCAGGCGACCCGTTCATGGTTTCGTCGGAAGATGAAGGCGGCCGCACCTCCGCTCCCAGATGTGCCAACCGCAGAACCAGCCCAGGAACCAATTATGGAAGTTGATCTCCCTCCTGCCGAACCAACGCAGCAGCGTTCGCGGTGGGGAATTCCAGTTGGTCCAACAGTACGCTTTGGCATTGGACTTGCTGCACTGGTGGCAATGGTTGTGGGCGCGCGTTTCGTAACGCGGGTACAAGATGTTCGGGGAGATGTCCTGGGCGCGTCCACGCGAGCTGTGCAGGAACTCCTTGCAGCTGGGAATGCGGCTGGCGCACTGCAGTTTGGCACTTCACAGAAGAATCTTGAAGCAGCCGCGGATGCCTTCCAATCTGCACAGCAGGATATTGAAGAGGTTGCTGGCTTTGTTCGGAGTATTCCAGGAACCGATCGAATCCAACGAGCGCAGAATGTGCTGGCCGCTGGTGAGGCAATGACTTCTGCCGCACAGTTGCTGGCGAAAGGCGCTGAGCAGGTGAGTACTGCTGGCAATGGTGGGCCTGCGGTGGTGGGTGTCCTCGCTGCGTTTGATACGTCTGTTGAGCCAGCCGCAGTGAAGTTGGGTGAAGCTGCAACCCTATTGCAAACCGTCAAAACCTCGGATGTACCAGAGGAGTATCAAAGTGCATTTGCGGATCTCCAAGAGCAGTTGCCAAGCATGCAGCTACAGTTCCAGCGTCTGCACCAGGTGGGTGCATTCCTGCGGTGGTTCTTGGGGGCTGATGGAACGCCAAAGCGGTTCCTCTTCACTTTTCAGAATACGAATGAACTCCGGCCAACGGGCGGGTTCATTGGTAGCTTGGCAATTGTAGAAATGGCCGATGGCGTCATTACGAAAGTGGAAGTCCCGTCTGGTGGCGTATACGACCTCAGCGGGCAAACTAGTCTCAAAGTGCAAGCGCCGCAGCCCCTCCGATTGCTTATGCCGAACTGGAATCTGCAGGACGCAAACTGGTTCCCAGATTTTCCAACCTCCGCAAAGAAGATATTGGAGTTCTATACTTCAGCCGGTCGCACGAATGTTGATGGCGTGGTGGCAATAACTCCAGCTGTACTGCAGTCGTTCCTTGCGCTCACCGGTCCGGTGGAGGTGAAGGAGTTTCAGGAAACCTTTACAGCCGAAAATTTTCCCCGGAAGCTGCAGGAGATAATCAAAGCGTCAGAAGCCAAAGACTACACCAAACCAAAGCTGGTGTTGGGGTACCTTGCACCGCAAATCCTGGGCCGGGCATTTAGTTTGGAGCAAGCGCAGCTCTGGCAATTGCTGGGAACATTGCAAGATCATGTCACCCGCAAAGATTTGCAATTCTACGCAACGCAACCAATGCAGCAGACGCGCATTCAGGATATTGGCTGGTCGGGGAACGTGCGCCAAACCGAACGCGATTTTCTCATGGTGAACCGGGCCAACATTGGCGGTGGGAAGACCGACGGCGTGGTTGAAACGTTGGTGCGACATGAAGCGAACATTGCGGCAAGTGGAGTAATCACTAATACGGTTACGATTGTCCTGAAGCACAACGGTGTCGCTCGTGATCGATTCACCGGTGCTAGGAATGTGTCGTACATTCGTGTCTACGTCCCCGGTGGAAGCACTTTTGTCTCGGCTTCAGGCTTTGAGAAAATTGACCCCAAGCGATTCTTGACGCCATCAGCTGACCGACAAGTCGATGCCGATCTGTCCCGTTTGGACGTTGGCGCTTTGGTGGATGATGCAAGCGGGACGCGCATATGTACGGAGTTTGGAAAAACCGCCTTTGGCAACTGGCTGGGTGTGGCTCCCGGTGAAACCGTGGAAGCGCGCATAACGTACACCTTGCCTTTCACGTTAAAAGTTGGTGGCTTGCTGGACAGAGCAGATCAGTACAGCTTGTTAGCGCAAATGCAACCTGGAACAAAAGTATCTCTGGCCTCCACACTCTCGGTCCCAGCTGATTGGAATGTGTCTTGGGAGGGGAGCACTGCCAGTGCCTTTACCCGCCAGGGAAATACGGTCCGCATGAATACGCTGTTGGAGCGGGATCAGTACTACGGCGTGGTGGTGCGGAAATAGGGGTTGGATTGTGATGGATTGAAGCAGAATCCTTGTTTTTCAGCTAGAAGAATAGTAGAAACTTCTTGAAATGAGGATTAGCGGAATGAATTGTAATTTATTTTTCTTCAGGGGTCCCCACGGATGTGGCGCGTAGTCTCCCGAGCGTAGTCGAGGGGGACGAGCACGCGTCCGTGGGGTAGAGGGGCAACCTTCCGGAGGGTGGAGTGGGCCCCGAATCCCTGAGGGGCACACGAAACTCGATGGAAGGATTGACCCGCGCGCCGTCGCGACGGCGCTGTTTTGTCGTGGATAACTTGGCCGAAAACGAGCAAAAAGCTGTGGTAGCCTAGGTATAGAACAAACAACCGCTATTCATCTAACCCTGGAAAGGAGGTGAGTAGCACAGCAAATAACGCTTTTTTTCAAAGAAAGGAGGATCCTATGTATAGGGTTCTCACAACCGCAACAGTGCTGCTCATCCTGGTACTTGTTGGGTGTTCAGACAATGCCGTTGATAATGCACCATCTGGAGATCCAATTCAAACCGAGCTTTCTGTATCGTACGTTGGCGTCGAAACACTTGAGGATGTGCTCAATTGTGTGGACCAACTTACCCAGGAGAACGTTCTTACGCTAACTGCCGCAGAAAGGTTACAAATGCTGCAAGATTTTGCTAAGTTCAAACAGGCAAATTCTGTAGTTCTTGCAACAGCTGCGTACTACAGTGCCTACACATCGCATATGGAACCCGGAAACAATGATTACGACCTGTGGCTGGAATACAAATGGAATGCCGGAACCAGACAATCGTATGTCATGGAAACACCTATGTGGTTACTTTACTGGGCGATACAGCGTTGTTACGGTGGTAGAATTACCAACTGGACGTGGATGGAAGGATCCTTCCAGCGAGTTACCGCAATTGTCGGCAATTGCATACACACTCCGTTTAGCGATTCGTTTATTCGATCAAACTTACGAGTCCGTACCTTCTAAAGCTTACGGTAGGCCATTTCACATCAAATGGCCTACCACCCTTCTAATTTCTTCTAAGAAAGATATGAATAAGGTATTATCAAGATTTTCTAAACAAGACTTTATTATCATTGGATTCATAGCGTACTTCCTCATCGGTTTCATTATCATTTTTATTAGTCCTGATGATCAGGCAAACATCCATTTACGTCAATTAACGCAAGATTTACCCAAATCTTTTTTCCCTTGGGTGGGACATTTACTCTTCCGCTATTTACTTATGCCGCTATTTTGGCCCATGAGTCTTCAATACTTTTTTTCTTGATAGAGTAGGTGCTTTCCAAAAAAATGCTTCATTTGTTCAAATCAGCTGAAGCAAACGTATATATTAAGGCTTTTTAAAACCTCACTCTGAATTTCGTCTTTTCAAATCGATTTAAACTGTATGAAAATGATCAACCGTCGTTTATTCGTTCTCATTGCCGCTTCCTTGGGGATTATCGGATTTCTCGTTTTTTGGGTACCAAGTTTTTATGCAGATGAATTTTACGCTATCTCCATTGCGTACGAAAAAGGATTAGTAATAATGGCGCCTCCACCTGATGAACTGCGAAGTGCCTCGATCAGCAAGTGGACAGATGTGTCAGCAAGTTTCAAAAATAACAGCAACGGCCCGTGCCAGGTTGAAGTACAGTCTTTGCGTTTTTCGAAGAACTTCGAACTTCAGCAGAATGCCGAATACGGATTGATCCTGCCGCAGAATAAGAATATTGCCATCACTTTCTGTGGCGTGAGAAAAGAAATTCTGATTGATTAGTTTTTTTCTGGAATGCCTATGAAAAAATCTGCATTTTCCATTTTAGTCGGATCTACAGTGGCACTATTATCGGCAGTGCTCATCTATTTTCGAGAGCACCTTGGTGATGTAGAAGCAGTGAAAAATTTTGCCCAAGTTGCTTTGCCATTTATCCTTGCGATAGCAGTAGCCTTTTTATCAGGTTCGGTTAAAGAACGCTTGGTTCGTATTGGGCTTGTTCTAGGCAGTTTCTACATATTACTCAGTTTACTAGAGCCCTTTGCTTTCCAATACTGGATAACTCAAACTACTTCTGCAGGAAGTGTGTACAGCCGGTACGATATGGATGCGCTGTATCCGGTGTTGGGCGCAGCGATTGTGCTTTTAGCCTGGGTTATTGGTTTGGTTGTTGTACTCGGAAACGACATCTTTCAAAGATTGATGAGGAAGCAATAATGAAATCCTTCTACCGCCTCGCTGCTGCTAGTTTGTGCATCCTCCTCATTTCCAGTCTTACGATTTTTGTATCCTGGGTTTGGTAAAAGGATACGCCATCCCCCTCCTCATTAGAGGAGGAGATATCAGGATATGTATGTGTCAATTTTGTAATAGCTAGGTTTTCTCCTATCCCCTCCTTTCTGTAAGGAGGAGACGAAGGGGTGGTAGTCTTTATGGATAATGCAATTCATAATATACGAAGTTTGAAAGATGTGCGCCGTGCTTTGCGGAGAAATATGCCCAAGTCAGAAGTTGTGCTTTGGTCATACCTCAAGAATCGGCAACTTGGTGTAAAATTTCGGCGGCAGCACAGTATTGGTCCGTACATAGTGGACTTCTACTGCCCAGAAAAAAGACTCATTATTGAAGTTGATGGGGAAACCCATACATATTCCGCGCAACAGTCAGAAGACTTAGCTAGAGATGACTTTGCCAAACAAGGTCACATACGCGTTCTACGGATTGTAAATACTGATGTCCAAGAAAATATTCGTGGGGTGATTGATGAAATCCTTCATCATATTCGGGAAAAATATGCGTAAATGAAGCGGTGCTTGTTCCGGCGGAACGGAGTTACCACCCCTACCCCTCCTCATCCGAGGAGGGGATATGAAACAGATAGTTTCCGCTGCAGGAAGAATCCAAAACACTTGACGAACCAAAGGTATATCGCTACAGTGAGCGCAGATTTTGCATAGACTAACCCTTGCTGGGATGCCGAAGACCCTGCCAAAGATCAAGTTGCTTTTCGCTGGCGGTGCCACGCTCTACACCGAAGGGGAAGGTGTCTTCACCTTGCGATCCGCAAGTGAGGTGAAACAGTGGATGGCAAAGGTTCCCGAGCTCTCTCTCATTGCTGAGGTGGAGCCCATTTTTTTATTACCTGATGGGCAGACTCTGGAACCTGAGCACTGGAACGAGCTCCTGGAGGTTATCAAACAGAAGTACACCAATGCGGATGGGTTTGTCATCCTCCAAGGGGTGGATACTATGCTCTCCACCAGCGCCTTTCTTTCCTTTGCCCTCCACGGACTTGGGAAGCCTGTGGTGCTCACTGGTGCGCCAGTTGCGCCGTCAAACCCGCAAGGCGACACGAAGGAGTTCATGTCGCACTTCCGTACATTGGGGGTCCGGGCCAACCTCATCAATGCCGTGCAGGTATCTACGCTCAACCTCCGGGAAGTGTCCATTGTCTTTGGGAATCAGGTCATGCGCGCGAATCGAGCCCGGTCAGCCCCTGGCGCTACATTCAACATGTTTGAAGCTGATGAAGTGGACGTTTTTGGTCGGGTGGATTTTGGTATTCGTCTAAAAGCTGAGCAGCAGCGAAAGAAAGATCCATTGCACCTCACGAAGCTCAAGAATGTGCACGTCGCGGTCATTTCTCTTCACCCGGGGTACCGGCCGGAGGAACTCGCCGCGCTGGTGCAAACCAAACCTGATGGCATTGTCATTCAAGCATTTGGCCAGCAAGGTGTGCCGGAGCGATATTGGCCAGCAATCCGTTTGGCAACCCAGAAAGACATCCCCGTGGTAATTACCGCGCAAGGAACAGGTAATACCTCAAATCAACCTGGTGTTGCTTTCATCCCAAATCTCACCGAAAGTACCTTGCACGCAAAGTTCCTGTGGGCGCTGTCTAAAGCGAGCAACGCGCGTATCGTCTTGGACTTGATGCAGAAGAATGTGGCAGGGGAGTTTGGCCTTTTCTACCGGGAGACCTAGGTATGCGCGTCTACTTCTTCCAAGCGCAAAGTGCCAAGC
>CAZBMC010000011.1:0-15867 GCA_964493065.1 uncultured Gammaproteobacteria bacterium | reverse complement strand
CTTCACGCGGTATTTTCGAGCGTGGTACACTGCAGCCATGAAAGTAACCTGGGTCATGGTTATGTGTGCCACAAATCAGGAGGCCGAGGTAATTGGCAAAGCCTTGTTGCAACGCCGTTTGGTGGCATGTTTTGATATATTTCCCCGGTGGAAAGCCGGGTACTTCTGGCCACCCAAGAGCGGGAAGGTTGAAACGGCAAAGGGCGCCATGCTCGTCCTTGATACTCTGCCAAGGAAGTTTGCGCAAGTACGAAAGTTGGTGAAGAAATTGCACAGTGACACCCTCCCCTTCATTGGTTCATTCGCCATGACCGTGGAGCGGGCGTACTACCAATGGGTTGCCAAAGAACTTAACGCAAAAAAAGTATGAGCAGCACATTTACGCGCGCAGTTATCATTCATGGTTGGGATGGGAGCCCCAATGGAAATTGGTTTCCTTGGGCTAAAGCAGAATTGGAAAAGCAAGGGATAAGTACAACGACACCAGCAATGCCGCACCCAAGCCATCCGGAGATTGGCACATGGGTACTAACCTTGGCTGAGGCTGTGGGCGAGCCATCCAGTGAAGTTATTCTCATTGGACACAGCATGGGTTGCCAGACCATCATGCGGTACTTGGAAACGCTACCAGCTGGCCAGCAGGTTGGTGCGGTTATTCTTGTCGCTGGTTTTTTCCACCTCACGGGTTTGCAAACCGATGACGAACGAGCTATTGCCCAACCGTGGTTGGTGACCCCTGTTGATTATGACGTTATTCAAGACCGCGCTCAGCGTATCACTGTCATTCTCTCGGACAATGATCCATTTGTCCCAGTAGCAGAAAATAAGCATGAGTTTGAAACCAAGCTTGGTGCTCGGGTTATTGTGCTGCATGGGAAAGGGCACATCAACGAAGAAGCTGGGATCAGTGAGCTCCCAATCATTATGGAAATTCTTGCAGAAATGCAGCAGACGCAATGACCAAAGCACGGCAGCAAAAACTTGGAGTAGTTGCCCGGCAACGTCAGGCGGGATTTATTGTCGTGCTGGAGGATATCCATGACCCGCACAATGCTGCGGCTATTCTCCGCACGTGCGATGCTTTTGGTGTGCAGGACGTGTGGTTCATTTTCAACAAGGAGAAGCGGTACAATCCAAAGCGTGTTGGCAAATCCAGTTCATCATCTGCAAACAAGTGGTTAGATTTCAAAGTTTTTGCTTCAGTTGCAGAATGTAGAGCCGCCTTGAAAAAGTTGCGTTACGAATCCGTAGGCACAGTGCTGCACGACAAAGCTGAAGATTTTACTAAAGCAAAACTCATTGCCAGGCGCATTGCCTTGTGGGTTGGGAATGAACATGCTGGTTTATCAGCTGAAGCCGTGAAGGCTTGTAACCGACTATTACTCTTGCCCATGCGCGGGTTTGTGGAAAGCTTGAATGTGTCTGTGATGACCGCCATCTGCATATACGAAATTACCCGGCAACGCGCTGAACGGAAGGATTACCAGCTATCAGAACGACAAGCGAAAGTTTTAGAAAAAGGCTGGTTGACTAAATAACCGTGGGTAGGTCAAAGCCCTCGTTTTGGCCATCGAAGATACGAATCTATCGTTTGATTGTATAAAAGACAAATGATTCTGCTTTGAGAAGACCATCTTTTGTTGATGGTTTTTTATGTAGAGCATTGACAGTACCCCATAAGTTTGATAGGTTATCGAGAATAAAAGTGAATAAAAAAGTAACCTTAACAAGGAGTGTATTGTGGATTATCCTGGATTGTCTGCGTTCTTTAGCGCGCAGGTTAATGATCATCATCTCGCGACTTTCATGTTGTGCATCGGGATTTCTGTCGTGATGATAATTCCCGTAGTCATTTTTTTGGGTTTTGATCGAAAGCGAAAGTTCACGGACATCATCTGGTACACCTGTACGGTCAGCGCTTTTCTTGCACTTGGTTATGCTCAGATTCTCAATTGGCAAGACTACAGCGAAAAGAAAGCAGTGTGCGTCCAGCAAGATCAGGAGAACTGGGAGATCGCCTCGCAATTACATGAAAAGTACCTGGTGCTTGAAGAAGCGCTTTCTCACATCGTACAATCACCGAACCCGGAAATACTGGACCATGGGAATACCCAACTTGCGATTTTCCAGCCTACGCAGCTGCGGCAATGTCGAGTCATTACTGCCGAAGTGGTCAGCCCTTCGAAAGTGTCGGGTACCACAGGTGGGTACATGCCAACTGGCGGTATCTTTGGAGGGTTGGAATGGGTAAATCTCAATCAGGATGCGATGTCATCCCCGGATCTCCGAGGAGGACAAGCACTCATTCTTTGGGTGGAACATGGTGCTGCATACCAGCGATTAGTTTTTCCTAGTTCGGAGTGGATAGACCAGCAACGTGGGGAGGTCGTGAAAAAGTACACAAAAAGCTGGTTGAGAAACTACACTCATCTAGATGAAGTTTTTGTAAAGCACGACAGGCTCCTGGATAGTTTGTTCTCCGAGGTGCTTGCAATGTCTACGGGCAATGTGAATGATTTGTGGGCGTTGCTGCAAGATCGAAGGAATCAAGCAGAGGATTTAATCCTCGATGCGACGGCTCTTACCGGTTCATTCGCTCAGAACGCCTACTTTGCGGACGGCATCATGATTCAGAAAGCTGCATACCGTCCGGAGCAGATGTCACGTGAGATTATCAGCCCGGGCGGCTTCGCCCTAGAGGCTTATACAGCAATTACTGAAGAATTCATGCGGCAACAACCTCGCTAATCATTCCCAGCACATTTCAGGCTCCTAGCAATAGGAGCCTTTTTCTATGCCAAATATATCTAGATCAAATTTTGCGTTTTATCACCTGCGCTATCGTCTGGCTATCAATCCCCTCGTACCGTAGAAGTTGTTCTGGCTTCCCACTGTGCGGGGTTTTGCGGACAGCCAAGGTTGTTAGTTTGCAATCAATATCGGCAATGGCTTCGCGAACTGCTTCGCCAATGCCACCCTCGGCGTAGTGATCCTCCACGGTGATGAGGTGTTTGGTTTGCTTGGCAGCGCGGCGGAGAGTTTTCGCGTCAATCGGTTTGACGCTGTACAGATCAATCACCCGTACGGCAATTTTTTTCTTGGCCAGTTCATTGGCTGCTTTCAAGGCTTCGTGTACAGTAATGCCCGCGGCAATGATGGTGGCCACGTCATGCCGGCTTTCGCATAACGTTTTACTTCCACCAATGGGGAAGGCCTCCGTATTCTTGTACAGCACCGGGGTTTTCTCTCGTGTGGTCCGGAGGTAGATAATGCCTTTGGCTTTTGCGGCCTGCTCCGCTAGCTTCTCACAACTTATAGCATCGCTGGGGTAGAGCACGGTGCTGTTCTGCAGCATGCGAAACATACCAATGTCCTCCAAGCCCATTTGCGACGCGCCATCCACCCCAATGGAAACACCGGCATGTGAACCGCAAGCGACAATATGTGCATCGCTGTACTGTGCCATGCGGAACTGGTCAAAAGCCCGGGACAGAAATGCAGCGAAGGTGGAGACAAATGGCAGTTTGCCGTGCCGAGCCAAGCCCAACGCCACGCTCACCATGTTCTGCTCAGCAATGTACATTTCCAAAAACTTCTTTGGGTAGGCTTTCTGGAATTGATCAGCGAAGGTGGAGTTGCTCACTTCAGCATCCAGGACTGTTAATTGCGGGAAAGCTGGTGCAATCCGGACAAGAGCATTGCCATATGCCTCACGGGTGGCAACGAGCCCGCCGCGTGCGTAGCTCACTTTCTTTGCAGGTTTGGCCTTTGCCACTTTCAACGTGCGGCGTTTGGGCAGTGGGACAACGCCGCGAATCTTGGTATCGTATTTCCCAAGTTCGTGCAAAGCCAGCCGGAGTTCAAATTTTGGCAAAGCTTTCCCATGCCAGCCATTTTTGTTTTCCAGGAATGAGATGCCTTTCCCCTTGAGCGTCTTGGCGATGATGGCTGTGGGTTTGTTCTTTACCTTGTGTGCTCTGGCATACGCAGCCGCAATTTCCGTTAGGTTATGTCCATCCACAAGGAACGTTTGCCAGCCAAATGCTTGCAAGCGTTTTGCGTACGCATTGAGATTGTGGCCAAGCATGGTTTGTCCGCGTTGACCAAGTCGATTCACATCAACGATGGCAGTAAGGTTGGAAAGTTTCTGGAATCCAGCATACTGCACGGCCTCCCACACCTGGCCTTCAGCCATTTCGCTGTCACCCATGAGAACGTAGGTGCGGTAGGAGAGTTTGTCCATCCGTGCCGCCAGTGCCATACCCACACCCATGGAAAGTCCTTGGCCAAGCGAGCCGGTGGCGGCTTCGGTGTATGGAAAAGCTGGCGTGGGATGACCTTCCAAGCGGCTGCCAAATTTGCGAAGGGTGAGAAGTTCACGATCAGAAATTTTTCCAGCCGCAGCGTACAGTGCGTAGAGCAAGGGCGCGGCATGGCCTTTGGAAAAAATGAGCCGGTCGTTGTTTGGGTGCTTTGGGTTCCGCAGATCAGAATGAATGAAGCCGCCAAAGAAAAGCACGGCCATCAGGTCTGCCGCGGACAGGCAAGAGGTTGGGTGACCAGAACCAGCCGCAGTTGTGGAACGCAGTACATCAGCCCGCAGGCGGGTGGTTATTGCTTGGAGTTTGGCGATGGATGTCATCTTGGGTTTATTGTACCACTCTTCTTGTCATCCTGAGTCTTCGAAGGATCTTGCTCTTCTGGTATGTCAAACCAATCCTCTGCAAGGTCTCTCCAGGTGGGGTTTTCTAATTCCACAAGCGCATTTTTCTTTTTTCGAGTCCACCCTTTCAATTCTTTTTCTCTGGTTATTGCTTCTCCAATGTCGTCAGTTTCTTCATAGAAAACCAATTTTGTACATTTATACTTCGCAGTAAATCCTGGAATCACACTTGTCTTGTGTTCCCATACACGCCGCTCAAGGTCATTTGTTACACCAATGTAGAGAGCGTTATTTCCAGCATTCGTCATCATGTAGACGTAATAGATTTTTTGCTTCATATTGGCCGCAAGATTCTTCGCCCCGACCAAAGCGTCGGGACTCAGAATGACAGAAAAATATGAAGTTAGTATATATCATGCGATGAGTAATGAAATGGGAAAAAAAGTACCGCCCAAGGTGGACGGTACGTAAGATCAAGTTGTAGGTTTTGGTTTGGCGATGGTGAGTAGATACACGCCAAGGAAAAATCCCACGGCGCCGCTGACTGTTGGCCAGATTCCCTGTGCAATGTCCCAGGTGACAATAATGATGATGCCAAAGCTGAGTAGGAAACCAGCACTCAGACTGATAAGGTCATGTCCTGCCTCGCGCCAACGTCTGGCAAGCCCTACCAGGATTCCCAGAATGCCAAGGGCGAGCCAGGCCCACATGGGTGTAATCCCGGCGGCTTTGGTAAACCAGATTCCTAGGCAGGCGGCGACCAATCCAATGGCCACCCCGATCCAAAAGTCTTTGAAGCCAAATGAGCTATCCTTTTTCTGCTCTGCTCCCACGTTCCCTCCTTGGGTTACATTGTGTTTCACCGTATCTTGGCATGGGTTTTGGTGGCCGTCAAGCGCTGCCTGGACGATTTGCAGGGTGGATGATTAAGTGGGCGTAACACTGTTTTTTCCAAGGAGGTAGAGATGGCGAACATATGGCAGTGCAAATGTGATTGCCATGATTTCAAGCCTGGCACAGTGAAACACTGTTTGCCTTGTTGCTCAACATGTCGGACCTGCGGTGCCAATGTGAAGTACGGCTTTGAATCCGAACACCTTACTGATTGCAACTCAAACGTTCGAATTCTGGCTGCGCCGGATCCAGAGCCGATTCTCTAGCACTTTCCCCTC
The DNA here is from genome assembly GCA_964493065.1 of uncultured Gammaproteobacteria bacterium. Classification (GTDB taxonomy): domain Bacteria; phylum Patescibacteriota; class Patescibacteriia; order PEXW01; family PEXW01; genus JBAYJA01. The sequence continues at coordinate 10,032 of CAZBMC010000011.1, read as the reverse complement.
GCTCGAAAAGAGTGAGGGGTTTTCATTGTCAAAGACGCCCTTAGAAGAGGGCGCCTTTTTTGTTTGTCGGTTGTTGGTGTACTTACTTCACCAAGCCACGCGCTTGCATGGCATCTACAATCCGCTGGATGGCTAGCACGAATGCTGCAGTGCGGAGGGAGATTTTTTTCTCTTGTGCAATGACCCACACCTGGTCAAAACTCTTTTCCATAATCGGCTGTAAGCGGCGGAGCACCTCGACTTCTGTCCAGCGGTCACCCTGGTTATTCTGCACCCACTCAAAGTAGGAGACAGTCACGCCGCCAGCATTCGCCAGTACGTCTGGCACCACGGGGATGCCCCGCTTCTGCAGACGCTCGTCGGCATCCGGCGTCAGCGGGCCATTCGCCATTTCCACAATCGCCTTGGCTTTGATTTTCCCAACGTTGTCTTTGGTAATTGCATTCTCCAAAGCCGCCGGTACCAGAACGTCCACGTCGAGTTTCAGCAATTGCTCGTTGGTAACTTGCTGGTAGTGTTCGCAGTCGCACACGGTACCCACGCAGTAGCAGCCGTCAATGAGTCCTTTCTCTTTCTTGGCATCCATAATGTGCTTGGGATCCATGCCCTTGCGACGCTTGTCCAGAATGCCGCCGCGGGAGTCAGACACGGCAATCACTTTGTACCCTGCGTCGTGCAATTTTTGGGCAATGAAGTACCCCACGTTCCCAAAGCCCTGCACCGCAACGGTTGCTTTCCCGGGTTTGAGTTTCAGCTTCTTCGCCAAGGCTTCAAACACGTAGAAACCTCCTTGGCCGGTTGCCTCGGTCCGACCTTCGGAGCCACCAATGGCCAACGGTTTGCCAGTGAACGTTCCAGGCTGCCACTCGCCCGTCACCCGGCTGTACTCATCCACCATCCAACCCATGATCGTTGGGTTGGTGTAGACATCTGGGGCGGGTACATCCCGGTTGGGTCCCAGGTACTGCGCAAAGGCCCGCACCCAACCCCGGGAGAGAAGTTCTAATTCGCGCTGGCTCAGCTTCTTTGGATCAACCGTCACGCCCCCTTTCCCTCCACCAAAAGGAATACCAACCACTGCGCACTTCACCGCCATCCAAAAAGACAGAGCTTTCACCTCGTGCAAATCCGTTTTGGGGTGGAACCGAATGCCGCCCTTGAACGGTCCGCGGGCATCGTTGTACTGCACCCGGTAGGCCTGAAAGACTTTGGTTGACCCATCGTCCATGCGAACCGGAACGCCGGATTCCAGAATGCGGGTAGGCCGCTCCAGTTGCCCACGGATGTCTGTAGAGAGGTTGAGAATGTCTGCAGCTTTCTTTAGCTGCGCCATTGCGCTGGAAAAAGGATTCTGTGCCATATGCGGTTTCTTGAATGCGGTTAGTAAACTAGCCAGCTTGCACGTTGAGACCGTAAACGTGCTCACTCGCCAACTCGCTACCTTACAAAATTGTTACTTCTTTTTTGCTCCCCAGTCAATGAAGACTGCGGGCTTGCCTTGGGATTTTTGGATATACTCAAACGCTTTTAGCGCAGCTTTTGCTCCTTCGCCCGCGGAGATCACCACCTGCTTGAACGAGATGGTGGTTACATCCCCGGCCGCAAAAATGCCGGGTACGCTGGTCTCGCAATCTTTGGAAATGACAATTTGGTTCCGCTTATCCAGCTCCAGCAAGCCTTTCACCAAATCTGGTTTCACCACATACCCAATTTCGGGGAACACGCCATCGACCGCCAACCGCTGTACTTTGGTGGGGTCGTCTGCACGTGCGACAACCAGTGCTTCCACTTGTTCGGTTCCGGCAATTTCCACAACATTGGAAAAAGGTGTGAGCTCAACCGTTTCTGCGGCCACGACCTTTTGCGCCAGCGTTGCTTCCCCAACCGGGCACTCCCCCAAACAGATGAGGTACACTTTTGCCGCAACGTTTGAGAGCAGCAACGCGGAGTCCATGGCTGAGTTGCCTCCACCCACTACCGCCACTGTTTTCCCGCGGAACTTCTCTGCATCAGCGTAGGCGCTGTAGGAGACCCCATGGCCAATGAGCGCGTCTTCGCCCGGGACATTCATGTGCTTGTGCGACAAGCCGTATGCCAGAATGACCGCGCGCGAAGTGAATTGGTTTCGGGCAGTGAGGACATGGAATAATCCCTCGTCCGCTTTCTCCACTTTCCGGACCTCATCAATTTTTACCACCGCACCAAATTTTTCTGCCTGCTCCCGAAACAGTGTTGATAAATCCCGGCCGTGGATCATGCCCATGCCGGGGTAGTTCTCAATGTGCGGTGTGGTGGCCGCCTGGCCACCAATGTCTTGGGAAATGATGAGTGTTGATAAACCCCGACGCGTTGCAAAAATGCCAGCCGTCAGTCCTGCGGCGCCTCCACCAACGATGATAACATCTAAAACCTGCGCGTCGTTTGCCATACGGTTTACATGAATCGTTTCAGCTCTTCAATGATCGCCTGCTTCTGCTGTAAGCCGGCGACGCGCCACACTTCTTTCCCACCTTTGAAGATAGCCAAGGTGGGAATGCTCATGATTCCGTACTGCTGTGCTGTTGCTGGATTTTCGTCCACTTCCAAAGATCCAATGCTCACCTTCTCACCCATTTCTTTGGCGAGTTCCTCAATAATTGGGCCTTGCACTTTGCAGGGGCCGCACCAGGATGCCCAAAAATCCACGAGCACGGGTTTGGCCATTTCGCCTAGCACCTCACTTTGGAAATTCTGATCTGTAAACTGTCTACCTGACATAGGAGTTATCCATTAGGAACGAATTCGTTTTGATAGTATAGAGGGGTCCTTGGTCCGGGGCAAACCCGTCTGCTTCAGGTACTTGGATGACCAAGTGGACATCGCAATGAGGACTTTGGTAAAGGCTTTTCCGCTCTGCGTCAGTCGGTACTCTACTCTGGGTGGGCGCTCAGCAAAACGCTCTTGGGAAATGACGCCACAGGCGGCCAAAGTTTTCAATTTTATCGTGAGCGTGCGCGTACTCACTGGTGCAACAGCCTGCAATAATTCGCTAAACCGAAGTGGGGATTTTTCTCGCAAACGCTCCAAGATGACAAAGGATGCTCGGTCACTGAATGTGGTGCAGAGTCGGTCAACCTGGCATACAGACTGTTGCTTTAATACTTTCATAAGTAAAGTATAAGACTTGCCATGACGCCTGTCAAGTGGTAGCAAAAAGACCAGCATGCTCGCTGGTCTGATTTATTCAGTCTACGAATGGAGGAGTACGAGAGCTTTCTGGAGGTACTTCTTTGCTTTGCGAAGGTCCAAGTGGTCACTGCTAGTGCGGAGTTTCCCCTGGGCGTCAATGCTGACACCTGGAAAGGTACGAAAGAAAGTTTGAAGATTGGGAAGCGATTCTGCGTCTAGTCCTCCGCAATCACGAGGTAACACGAGCCTTGAAAACTCTCAAAAAATTTCCAAGCGAGATCAGTATCAATCGGCCGTCCCTCACCACCGCTTAGGTCGAAGAGTAGATCAGTTGCAACTTTATTGTACTTCTCTGCTTCTGTAACGCACGCTTGAAGGTCGCCATCAAATTCGGCAAGTGCTTCTCGATTGATCTGCACTACCACCCGCGCCGCTGGGTAGAGCCTGCGAAATTTTTTAATCACCCCTGGATCAGGCCAGGGCATATTCAGCTGCAGGCCATGACAATTTTCCCCACCCAGCAAAAAAGCATGTGCAAGTTGGTGAAATAGTCCCGATCTGTCGTTCGTGTAGTAGTGAAGAAGATTGAGAAGCCCATTCCTTGCAACAAATATCTTGGCAATTGCAAGCCGGTCAGGAGTTTGGTTTGGAAATAGGTCCGCCTCGCCACTCAACGTCTTTTTGGATGCAAGTACCCCAATCATGAGGTCAGATTTGCACGCCTTAGGCATTTGCCGGTAAAGGGTAATTGCCTGTTGTCTTGTTGTTACCCCGGTAACTCCAATGTACGGTCTTATTATCATGTAAAGTTCCTTTCTTCTTTTCCCTTACCTTAGAGGGAGCATGACAAAAAAGCAATTGTTCCACGTGGAACAAAAATGTTCCTTATTGGAAATTTAGGGAAAATTAACTGAATATATGCAAAAAGTCTTACAACAGGCGCAATGGAGTAAGTAAAAATTTACCAAGATAACTGTTCCTTTTAACGAAACTGGCTGGTGGACCTAGGCGGAATCGAACCGCCGTCTCAGCAATGCGAATGCCGTGTCCCGCCTGCCTTGCCTATGTCTGGTGGAGATACCGGGAATCGAACCCGGGTCTCAGCAATGCGAATGCCGTGTATTACCACTATACTATATCCCCGGCAGGCATAGGCGGGCAGGTCTACCACTGAACCATAGGCCCTTAAATGATGAAAATTGGCACTTTCCAATTGTTCCACGTGGAACAATATATACTTATACAAATTAGCTGTCCTTCGACTCCTCGTCTGACTCGTCGCTTAGGACACTCGATTCAAAGAATGGCTTGCTGGCCGAAGCCCTAAGAGAAACGTCAGTCCTCCTTCGCTCAGAAGTTTCGGAGGACAGCCTTCACCCCCGATAAAACTCGGGGGCGAAGGCTGGTGGACCTCAGGAGACTCGAACTCCTTACCTCTTCCATGCCATGGAAGCGCTCTACCAGATGAGCTAGAGGCCCGTATTCAAACTTCACTTACCTAGGTATTGTTCCACGTGGAACAATATAGATCTTTTACTGATGGGAAACAGCTATTTTCAATAAGTGCTACACCTAAAAGTATCACTCTTCGGGTCAAGGCACTGTGCTCGCTCGCGCCTTTCGATTCGCTACCGTACCTGGCTCAGCCCTTTGTAATGGCAATTTGCGCCCCCGGAGGGAATCGCCCTTCGGGCCGGGGTGCTGCGCTCGTTTGCACCTGTTCGATTCCCTAACTAAACCTGGTTCAGCCTCTTAGCAGAGGGCTATTTGGTGCCCCCGGAGGGAATCGAACCCCCATCTCTCCCTTAGGACGGGATTGCTCAATCCATTGAGCTACAGGGGCAAATTTGTAACTTTAGCTAGAAATTAGTGTCGCATTATGTAATTTCGCAGCTATTCTGTCAACAAATCCATTTTTGTTGTCGAGCACGAGTACTACACCAAACAGAACCGCAATAAGTACCAAAGCAATGGCAAGTTTTCGGAGATCGTGTTTTACATACTGTGTTTGATCCATAGGTGTTTGGTTATGCGTAAGGGATTGTACAGATGGACGGCCATTTCATCAATGCCAAAGTTGCCCATCTTTCGTTTTCCTAGCAAATACTATACCTTGAAAGTACCTCTCTTCATATTCACGTGCAATCCTATGTTTAAAAATGAAGCTACAGCAAGCAAGGTTGGTGATACAGTCATTGGTCCGTCCGTAAAAGTGGAAGGGCACTTCGTTGGCGAAGGAAATGTTTCCGTGGAAGGACAACTACAAGGTAGTTTAAAAACGAAACACAATGTGTCCATTGGTGCTGCCGCAACCGTCAAAGCTGACGTTGAAGGCGTTGATATTTTTTTAGCTGGCGACCTCACTGGAAATGTAAAAGCTGCAGGAAAATTTACACTTACCAGTAGCGCACGGCTCACCGGCAACGTGGAAGCTGCAAGTTTGAGTGTTGAAGAAGGCGCGCGCATTTCTGGGAAGTGCTCCATCGGGGGCGGCGTGAAGGAGGTGAAGTAGCGCATGTACACGTACATCATCGAGGCAGAAGTTGCCGCGAAGAAGTACGAGGTTGAGCTTGCAAAAATTGAAGCTCGCGTTTTGGAGTTACACATGCCTGGCCGGTTTGAAAAGCTGACTATTCTAAAAAGTTTACGAGAAATAATTGCGGATGCAGTGAAGCAAAAAGCGGAAACGATTGTTGTCATTGGGAGCGATAAAATTGTCAGTGCGGCGGTAACGGAAATTGCCCCTCTGGGTGGGACGCTGGGAATTATTCCTGTTGGGAGCCAGTCGAACATTGCGCATGCCCTTGGGATACCCGATGGCGTTGCTGCGTGCGACACGCTTTCAGCAAGAATTGTGGAGCATATCGATCTTGGGAAAGTGAATAATCGTTTCTTCCTCTTTGGCATAGACATTCCGGATGTACCGTCGTTAACCCTGGAGTGCGATGGCCAATTTCACGTTTCTACCGCTTCACCTTCATCCATTGAAATCCGAAATTTTGGTGAAGATAGTAATCCGTGCGATGGTCGGCTGGAGGTCGTGGTTCGGCCGAAGGTTGAAGGAGGGTTTTTCCGCAGTTTCCGCCAACGGGTCTTTTCCAAAGCAAGCGTTTTTCCCTTTAAAAAAGTCACCATTCGTTGCCCGGGTGACAGCGTTCCAATCCAGGAGGCAGGGCAAACAATTGTGAAAACCCCAGCAACGGTTGAGGTCGCACCATCAAAATTGAAAGTGATTGTAGGGAAGCAACGGTCTTTTGCATAAAAAAAGAGATGCAGAGAGCATCTCTTTTTGTAAAGGACGTTTTTAGTACACGCGTTCGTGGTTGGAGGGAAACGGTACGACCTTGGTAATGTCGTTTCGGCCCAAAATGTACTGGAAGATCCGCGACATGCCGAACCCGCAGCCAGCATGGGGAACCGAGTGGTACCGCTCGAGCGCCTCAATGTACCAGGCAAAGCCCCGTTTGGCATCCAGGTCTTTTTCCAGTAACCGTTTGAACATCAGCGAGTTGTAGAGGCGTTCCTGGAACACGTCAACCTCGTGCACGCGGGCAGCGGAACCCACGCACTCACCACCAAAGGGAACAATGCAGTCCGCACTCTGCACGTACTCCGGATTTTCTGGATCCGGTAACATGTTGAAGAACTTGATGGCCTTGCCGTTGGGATCGGCTGCCAGCAGCGCTTTCATGCGCGGATGCTCGGGGTTGGGGAAGTGGGTGATGAAAATGGGTCCACCACACTCTGCCACCAATTCCTGCTCTTGGGTTGAAGACAGGTCATTCCCCCAAGGAACGTCCTTGCGAGTGATGGCTTCTTCGTACCGAAGCCGGGTAAACCGTGCCGGGTGGTTGGCCAGGTGGGTCAACGCTGCGGGGAGGCCATACTGCGCACGGTCAGCAACCGGGATGGCTTTTGCCGCATCTACCAGAGCGGTGATTGTTCTTTCAATGTACTCTAGCAGCTGTGTGAAACTGAAGGCGCCCTCAATTTCCACCATCTCAAACTCCGTCAGGTGCCGGGTGTCCACGCCACGTTCTGCACGTGCTGAGGGGCCCACGCAGTACAGGAGGGGGTTCTGCGGGTTGCCCAACAAGGACTCCAGGTAGAGCTGTCCGGTCTGGGCAAAATAGACGCGCTTCTTCATGTGCTGCCCTTCGGCATCACGCACAATGAACCAATGGGGATCATTGCCCACGAAGATTTCAAACAGCGTGTCGACGTTTTCGCACGCGCCAGCTGCCGGCACAATGCGGGGAACGGTCACCCGCAGGAAGCCGAGTCGCCGCAGGTGCGCCTCGCAGACCTGCATCATCATGTCACCAAAGCGGATGACGTCAAAATTTGGTTCAGCAAAAGGGGTGGGGGTGACCAGCTCCATGCTGGTTTGGACGGGAGAATTCATGGCAGTACTCCTTTCTGAGTATGTAGTTGTTCAAGGACTTTTTTCTGGGTATAAAAAAATACCCGTCAGGTGACGGGGGTGTTTTGAAAAAAATCGGCACAGGGCCGGAGTTTTTCCTTTTCCAGTACGTGGTCTCGCCAGTGATAATCTGCGTGGCGGGTCTGCATACTGGGGTTGAGGATACAGAACCCGGGGAGGGATGTCAAATGGGAGTTTCCAAAAAGAGTACGTGATTGGTGAACCTTGACGAAAATGCCTTTTTTTCGTACAATCAGCGCACTCCTATGAATGTTACCGAACTTGCCCGCCGCCTGCGCATTCCAGTCCAAGACCTTCGCCAAGCCTTGCCGAAGTTAGGTTTTGGCATTGGTTCTAAGGCGCACAAGGTATCTGACGTGGTGGCCGGAAAAATCATTCAGAAGCACAAGACTGAACCAGAACTTTTCGTCCCAGAAAAAGAGGAAGATGTCATTGCGGTAGCGGAAAAGGCAGCGCCGGTTGGCCGTATTACTATTCCTTCCCGCATCACCGTTCGGGAATTTGCCGCGCGGTTGAACAAGCCTGCCTCCCTGGTCATTTCCCACTTGATGAAGAATGGAATTCTGGCTGCGCTGAACGAGGAAATAGATTTTGATACTGCTTCCATTGTTGGCACAGATTTTGGTGCGGACGTACAGCGTCAGCAGGAACAAACTACGGCTGAACGGGAAACCGCAATGGCGGACAAAGTGGGGACGCTCATTGCCGCAGATGAAAAGCGAACGACCGTGCGGCCACCCGTGGTGGTAGTCATGGGTCACGTTGATCATGGCAAGACCAGTCTGCTGGATGCTATCCGCACAGCGAACGTCGCGGGCAAAGAGCACGGCGGCATTACCCAGCACATTGGCGCCTACCAAGTGACGTTGAAAGACCGGGGCATTACTTTCATTGACACTCCTGGGCACGAAGCGTTCACTGCCATGCGCTCTCGCGGCGCGAACGTGGCGGATGTAGCCATTGTAGTTATTGCCGCAGACGATGGGATCAAACCCCAAACCCGTGAAGTGCTGAGTATTGTGGAGCGGAACAAGCTTCCGTTTGTGGTGGCGATTACGAAGATCGACAAGGATGGAACGAGCGTGGATAAAGTGAAAACGGATTTGGCCTCCATCAACCTCCAGCCCGAAGATTGGGGCGGAAAGGTAATTACCCAAGCCGTCTCTGCCAAAACTGGGAAAGGTATTCCTGAGCTTTTAGAGTCCGTGTTGCTGGTTGCTGATTTGGAGAAAGATTTACTCCTGGCAAATCCGGCTGGGAAACTGGTTGGTACCATAATTGAATCCCACGTGGACCAGGGTGAGGGCCCGGTGGCCACCATGATTGTCCAGAATGGCACGCTCCGCCGCGGCGACTTCATTGTGGCTGGGCCGGTGGTGGGGAAAATTCGGAGTTTGAAAGATTGGAACGGGAAGAATGTAGATGCTGCAGGGCCGTCCATGCCTGTGGTGATTTTGGGCCTCAAAGCTGCGCCGTCCGTTGGTGATGTGGTGGAAGCGCCAGAAGATGAACGCGCGGCACGCAAACTCATGAAGCAGCAAGAAGCTACTTTGCGGCTGATGCAGGTGAAAGCCCGGGAAGCCTCACAAACTGCGTCTGTTATTAGCGGCAGCGTGGATAGTAAAGACGTGAAAAAGCTGCCGCTCTTCCTGAAAGCTGACAAGGTGGGTTCCTTGGAAGCAATTGTGGAAAGTATGAAAGGCTTTGCCTACCCAGACGTGCAACCAGTCATCGTTGGTCAAGGTCTGGGCGACATTACGGACGCGGACGTGATGCGTGCGGAACAGGCGGACGCGTGGCTCTTGGGTTTCAACGTGGACGTTGGCCAAAAAGCCGTGAGCAATGCGCGCGTGCCCGTGAAAACCTTCACTGTCATTTACCAGTTGCTGGACGAAATTCGGGATGGTCTGGCGGCCAAGCTGGGCATGAACATTGTGGAAGAGCCCATTGGCCAAGCGCGGGTGCTGAAAATTTTCCGCCAGGAAGGGAAGGTAACCATTGCCGGCGCCAAGGTGACCGAAGGGGTAGCAAAGGCTAAAGCCCGCGTGAAAGTGTTCCGTAGCGGGAAGGTCTTGGGAACAGTTTCCTTGGATCAACTGCAGCAGAACAAGCAGAACGTGGGCGAAGTTGCCACGACTGTGGAATGTGGTTTGAAACTCAGCGGCTTGGCTGGGATTGTGGAAGGGGATACCCTGCTTTTCACCGAAGAGAAGCAGGTAGCGAGGAAGCTGGAGTAAGTTTGTAACAAGGTAAAGGTATAGATGCTCGTTAGGTAGAACGGTAAGGAGAGAAGGAAAGAATGCAAAAAAGCCTAAACCCAAACCCTCCAACCATACTAGCCTCCACACCCAAACCCCCACCTCTGCACCTATGCCCTCCAAGCGCGTCAACCAACTCAATGCCCTGCTCCAGCAAAAACT
>CAZBMC010000010.1:8140-16884 GCA_964493065.1 uncultured Gammaproteobacteria bacterium | reverse complement strand
CTCCAACTCGTGAAACGGTTCATGGGTTGGAACTATGAGATTGAAACTCAATAAACAAAATACCGCCCAAAAAAGGGCAAGGAGAAAAAATGTTAAAGTCAGTCATCATTTCAATCGTCGCCGTCCTTGTGATGGCCACTTCTTTGTTCGCGCAATTTGACTCCGTCAAAATCGGCGGTTACGTCATGGCACAAGCTCCGCTCACAAGCGGAGAGCACTTCAACAACCGTTGGTCGGTCATGAAGGTTACTGGCTATTCGGACGGCATCCGCGGCGAGTTCCAGTACGATCTCGCTTCGAATACGATGATCGCAGTCCAGGGCTGCGTTCCGAAGTCGATCTTCGGTGGAGAGGCAACTCTCTACGTGGGTGCAACCTTCACCGCAGCTGGCCAAATCACGCCAGCTCCCAATCAACTGAACGGGAAACTTTGGTTCCCCGTTCATAACTCCTACACCTTCATCGGCAACGGTATCGGTGTTGGGTACAACCGTGGACCGCTCAGCCTGTACGCAGTGAGAACCAACGAGTACTCAGCTGCCGTAACACTGTACGGCGTTGAACTTCTTTGGCAAGAAGACTTTGCCAAAACGGCGGGATTCACCACGCCGAAGTTGAGCCTCTTCGACGCCTTCCAGGTCAATGCCTACGGCGCCAAGACCTGGTATAACGGTGGGCAGGAAGACCAGTTGTCCGGAATCGTAAATCTGGACTATAAGTCGTTCCGCGTCTACTACGCGGTCAACGACGGCGATGTCCACAACCGTTCGGTCGGCATCAGACTTGATGCCACCAAGCATATCCGCGTGAAAGCCTTACGGGCTTTCTTCTCGGACGGAAGTCATGGTGACTTCGCTGAAATGGTCTTCAGCTTCTAAGGCACCTGCACATTTCTGAAAGTTGGGAGGTAGACGTTCAACCCGTTGCCTCCCTTCTCTTCTCTAGCGCGAAACTGGCTTTTGCCCTGAAGAAGAGGAACAACAAATCAAAAGGGAGAAAAAATGGAACAGATATCTGGATATGCTACGCTCACGTTTGCAATTTTGATGGTTCTCATCGGCTTAACGATGCAGATCCTCAAAAACCGCAAGGAGCGCCGGTGTGGAACAGCCTTCTTCTTGGCCATCCTTACCGTGTGCGTGTACAGCTGTAGAGCTTGGCACGCATTGACTATCTCTGATTTCTACATCCTGATACCGGATGTAATCGGAATCGTCTTGTCGAGTATCATACTCGGCCAGTTCTTTTACTATCGTAAGGTTCGGGAGATTTAACCATCTCCCTTCTTCTCTAGTATAAAAAGGATTTTATACTGAAGAAGAGATATGAATACAAGGCAACAGATAGAGGTTTTAGTTTTCGATAGCTGTATTGATGAGTGGTAACGATGGAAGGTGGAGACTTCCCATGGTTCACCAAACCTTCACCCGCTATCCATACCTCAATCCAAACCCTAACCTTCCATCCCTGTCCCCTTCCTCTCCTCACACTGAGTCAGGTTCTGCGTCATGCCGCTTCCTTCCCTCTCTCCAGGGTTGTGCGGGATGGTATAGACCTGGCTCGCTGTGAGAAGAGAAACAAGAATTTACAAACCATTCACAAGGAGTGAAAAAACATGAAGAAAGTGATTACCCTCACCATCCTGATCGCCATGATGTTCGTCATGGTGAACTCGTTAACCCTGATGCCGACCGCGAAGGCACAGTCGGTATCGCTTCTGACTACCCCGACTTTTGTGCCGGTGTCATTGATCGAGGATATGACACTGTACATCGGCCCGGCACCAGTGCAGCAACTGGCGTTGCCTGGCCAACCTGGGTTCATTAACTTCGACAAAACCAAATTCGAAGTTGGTGATTCCGTCTATGCCTTCAGCATTTTCGATGCGGCAAAGGTCGACAGCAACGGCTACATTTGGCAGGATCAGTTCCGGTTCGCCAAGAACGCCGTGGTCTCCGGATTCCGCGATGACGGTATGGTTCTCATCAAGCTCAACGGTGACAGCCACGATCTGTTCGTCATCTACGAGAGCCCACAGCAATCCGCGGTCATCTACCCGCGGGCGCAGTAAGCAAAAAACCGGCTGGTGTGTGTCGAATCAGCCGCGGAGCATAGAACTCCGTACGTAAAATCAACCAGGAGGAATTTTGTAAAGTACATTTGTAACATAATTGTTGGGGTGGCCGGCTGGATCACCCCTCTCTTTCCTAGGCCACAAATGATTGTGGGTTAGGGAAGAGATCAAACGTAAATAATAAGGAGGAAGAACATGAAAAAGCGAATTACCAAGGCTGGCTTCATGCAATATGTTTTTTTCATTACGGTTGCGGTGTGCATTGGGTTGTTTCTCAAGTTCACAACCGTACAAGCGTACCGGGTGATGAGCGGGTCAATGGAACCCACACTCCAAACAGGTGATTTCCTCTTTGCTTGGAAACTCACCACACCAATGCGGAATGCAGTGGTCATTTTCCATGTGCCAGGTCATATGGACTACATCAAGCGCTGTGTCGCCCTTGCTGGTGATACGGTGGAGGTTCGGAATAAGGATCTGTACATAAACAGCGTTCTCATTCCACTTCCGCCACAAGCATACTATTCCGACCCCGATACGATTTTTACAGAGGGGTACCCACGAGACTTCTTTGGTCCATACGTGGTGCCTGCAAATCACTTCTTCGTGATGGGCGACAATCGTGATGACTCAAAAGACTCACGGTTCCTAGGCGCAATCCCAAATGAACAATTCATTGGCATTGCGATGTTCACCTACTTCAGTATGGACAGTACTGGAGTCCATGACGAACGCATCTTCCGCGGTCTGTAAAACGAAACAATAACAAAAACACCTTTTCAAAGGAGAATTGCGTGAGCAATCAAATCACAAAGAAGCAGGGTGGATTCACCCTCATCGAACTCATGATCGTGGTCGTCATTATTGGCATTCTTGCGGCCTTGGCTATTCCGCGGTTCGAGAGAGCCGGCTTCAAATCGAAGCAGTCGGAAGCCAAACAGATGCTAAAGCAGATCCATGCCATGCAGCAAACCTACCGCCAGCAGAACGACAGCTACTGGGATCCGGCCGGCGTGGTTCTCAGCGCATCCAACCCCAAAGCCTTTGCGACATTGGGCGTTGAAGTGGGACCGTCTGCTCGGTACTCGTACACCATTACTAATGTGACTCCGACCACGTGGAAAGCAACAGCGGCTTCTAATCTCGACGACGACGGGACCATCGATACCTGGATGATCAACCAGGACGGTGATCTCAGGTGCGTTGTCGATGACTTCGTTCTTTAGCGGCGTTGACGCCGCACACTTTAGGGCGAGTGGAATTATTTCTGCTCGCCCGCTCATCCCAACTGACTATGCATTAGCCAGCTGAGATGAAAATGAAAAAAATAAACGACTAGGAGGTACCTATGTTTGCAAATCGTGGCGTTGGCGACTTACTAATTGTCTACTTCATCTTCAACCAGGAGATGCGGCCGATTGGCAGATGGCCGGAAGACCAGGGCGCCATTGTGTTCCCGGACCGACATGTTGAACATGACGTTCAGGTGACGGCACCAGGACGGTACGTCGTCGAGCTTACACGAGCCGAAGATGGGAAGACATTTCGCTTTGGACGCATCGTCGGCAATCCTGCAGATGCAGCAACCATTGAAAAAAATCGAGAGGAAATCGCGATGCTCCGCAAAGAGTGCCTCACGCAGTTAGAGGCGGACATCTCCGACCTGCTCTGCCAAGAGGGCTTGGATGAGAACGACTGCACCCTGGAGTACGTCGCCAATAGCACAGGCGAGGTAGTCAAGTTTGACGTCGTTGTTAAGCCGGGCACCATTTATCGCACCGGCCTTGGCGGAGATAAAAACTACGCCGGCATGGTGCGGGTCATCACGGAGCTAGTGGGCAGCGCGGGTCTTTGCGTGTTCCACGTGAACTGTGTCCCGGTTCGCGGAAAGCTGATTCCTCAAACTGCCTAAATTGTCCTGTATTCTGGGCGAGCGTCTGGTCAATCCAAATGCTCGCCTCCTTTCCTCAACTCGTTCATGGTGAATGGGTTGAGGTTGAGGAAGAATTACAAAACATACAATAGAGGGATAGGAGGAACAATGGATCTCGTCATTTACTGGGGCGAGCGGTACATTGAGCGTGTTACGCTCCCTTGGATTCAGGGTGACCAATTCTCCATTGGTCGCACTGAAGAAAACGGTTTGATGCTCGACAGTCGTGGCATTAGCCGCCGACACGCCATAATTACCGTGCGTGCGGAGGCCGACTATGTGATCGAAGACAATGATACCCTGAATGGAACCTTTGTTAACGGTCACAAAATCACCGAAGCACGGGAAATAAACTTTGGTGACAAAATTACCATCGGGGGTTACACCATTTTGGTCGCATGCTCCCAGCGCGAGCACTCGACAAAACACACAGAAGACGAAAACACTTCGAAAGGAGAAACAACAATGACCAATCTGGTCAAAATCTGCATGTACCTTGCCTTTGGAATCCTGGGCGGGTTCAGCCTGTTCTGGGGGAACATCGCCTTGGTGTTTCTGATCGCCATCCCGGTCATCCTGTGGGTCATTCCACACAAAATCCACTGGTGGGGAGCAATCATGATGGCCGTAGGGCATGGCATAACATTTTACGTTATGCGTGGGGAAGGGAGCGGTTTGCTCCTTACTTCAGTCAGCGGGCTCATCTACCTCGTCTTGCTGTCTTGGCGGCAGAACGAATGGAAGAAGAAGCATCCACCGACGACCGTGAACGCACGACGTTAGCATTTTCTTGCGGGGAGTCTTCGGACTCCCCAATCTCCCAGGGTATGAGCACACTCGTGCTTTGGGAGATTGGAAAACACAAAGAAAGGAAATAATAAATGCGAATGTACATTTTTCGCAAGCTCACATCGATGACAGCGAGCCTACTGAAAAGGATTGCAGAGCTGCAGCGTGTGAATAACATCCACACCCACAAGTATGGCACACGGGCAACGTGGGTCGTTATTAAATTGATTTGTGCCCAATACGCCGCTGGCTTTCTGCTGGGATTGACCCAGAAGTGCCTTCCCTAAAAAATTGGCACGAGGCCCCGATACGAACGTCGGGGCTTTTTTTGTGTTTACAGAACATTGACGAAAAGGAATTTTTATGCTACAATATATTTAGAAAATAAACACCATGTCTGAAAGCAAACATCACGCGGCACATCATCTTGCGCACACGCTTAGCCATCAGCTAAGTCACTTTGTTGCATCTGTTGGTTTTACACTGGGTGTACTCGCCGTTGGGCTCGTTGGGACGTGGGTGGTACGCAGCGTGCTGACCGAATCCCGCGGCGCGCACCAGGCCGGCCGGGTAGCAGGCGCTAGTGTTGAAAGCGCTATTACCGGTGTGACCAACACTTCAGGATATTCTCAACAGCAATTTCAGGCCTTTCCATTGCAACTTGGCGATAGCCAAATTCTCCTTGCATACACCTATCATCAGTATGATGAATACTGGTATACTACTAGTAATTAACTCGTAGTTTTCGTTCTAGCTCCACCACCTCCTATGCACTTCATGCTCCACAAGCCCTGGCATCCACACGCCTTGCTTTTTTCAGTTATCAGTGTGATGGCCATTGGTTTCTTTGCTGCATCATTAATGCCAACGAAAGCAGCTGGAAACACCTATTACGTTGACGGGGTGAATGGCAATGACAGCAACAATGGCACATCGCTTGGCACCGCATGGAAAACCCTAGCCAAAGTGAATGCAACGCATACTGGCGGTGATACGGTGAATATTTACCCGGGCGTCTACCGAGAGCAACTCATTCCCAAAGCAGGAACCGCACTACAGCCAACAACTTTCCGCGGCATTGGTGACAAGAGTCAAATTCTCATTTTGGGCAGCGATGCCGTGACCGGCTGGCAACTGTACAGTTCCAGCAATGGCAATATCTACCGGGCAGAATTCCAAGCACCGCAGCAGTGCCGGTATAGCGGTGGTTCGTACACGGTCAACAATACCAACTGCTGGATCAACCGCAGCACGTGGTTACAGCGTGCTGATCCAACCGTGCAAACTGACTCCCTAGCTGCGCTTAATGCACCAGGTGAGTACTACTACGACCAAGCATCGCAGTACTTGTACGTCCGCATGCCCGACGACAGCAACCCGGCCAACAGTCTCATCGAGTGTTCAAAACGTCCTGGTATCTGGACGGGTGAGTACACCCCAAATCCTCCGCTGTACCATTTTGTGCTCGACAACGTGACGCTGATGCAGACCAATGGTCGTGCTATTTCCCTAAGTCCTTACAGTGGTGGAGCTGGTGATGTGACAATTCAAAATTCCGAAATTGCATTTACCACAGGCGATCAGTATTGCTTTGGTAATCCAGCTGCAATTTACAACGGTAGTGCAACGGGGCAAGCCTATCTTCCAGATACCCCAGGTTGGAATATCTTGAATAACGTCATTCATGATACCGGCAGTGACGCGGGTCCTGGTGTCGGTGATTGGCGCGTGAACTCTGTGCATACGGGCGCGGCAATTGAATGGTACGGGGTCATGAATAGCCGGATTGAAGGGAATACCATTTACAATTCCGCCCAACCCATAGCCTTGAAACGGGGTGACATAGATATCACCATTAAAGATAATGTCATCCACGATTCGCGAGAAGGTATTTGGCTGGGCTGGCCAACTGCCACCGGGCAGTTTGCGGCCACCATATCCGGAAACACCTTTTACGACATCATCACAAATGCTAATGAAGCCGCGAATGGAATTGCAATATTCAACGGTTGTGGAGACAACCGCTACAACGTGTACAACAATACCTTGGTGAACACTGCGGGTATTCATAATACATACGAAAATGATGCGCAGGGCGGTTGCAATTTGAACAACGTCTTCATGACCGCAAAGAACAACATCATATCAAACCTTGTCCCCACGTACGCTGGCACGTCTGGTACCCGGTACTTATCCTTCTACTGGAATTCCATGGCGAATGTGGTCTCCAACCGGAACCTCTTCTACCATCCCTCAACACCGAATGCGTTCGCGGCCTCCACCACCGGACGCAAAGCGCTTAACCCAACATTTTACAACACCCTTGCTGCATGGCGGACTGCCAGCAGTGAAGATGCAAATAGCATTCAAGGAGACCCGCTTTTCGTGAATCTTGGAGCGAAAAATTTCCACTTGCAGGGCACCAGCCCTGGCATTGACCAAGGCGAAATCATTGCGGGATTCCACTGCGCCCAGTCCGATGACGTGAACCCAAGCCAGACCAACTGCCGTCACTGGAATGGTAGCGCGCCGGACTTAGGCGCCTTTGAGTACGGCAGCGGCACCCCAGACACCACGGCACCAACGATTTCCAGTGTTAGCTCTTCCAGTGTGGGTACAACCACGGCAACGGTTACCTGGACGACAAATGAAGGTGCTACCAGTCAGGTAGAATACGGCACGACGGTCAGCTACGGATCAACCACCACCTTGGATTCTTCCTACGTCACCTCCCACTCTCAGCAACTCACCGGCCTCTCCCCTGCTACTACCTACCACTACCGCGTCCTTTCTCGTGATGGCTCCAGCAACCTGGCTACAGGGTCAGACAATACGTTTACGACAGCAGCAAGTGACGGGGTTGCGCCAACCGTGTCTGTCAGTGCACCAGCAAACGGCGCGACCGTGTCTGGCTCAGCTGTCACTTTTTCGGCTACTGCGTCTGACAACATTGGCGTGGCTGGCGTGCAATTCCGAGTTGACGGCGTGGATGTGGGTGCCGAAGATACCAGTTCCCCTTTCAGCATTACCTGGAACACCACAACATTTTCCAACGGGAGCCACACCCTCACTGCCCGCGCTCGAGACGCGGCTGGGAACCAGACAACCTCTGCTAGCATTTCTGTAACCGTAGATAATTCTGGCCAGTTTGCCGTTGGCGACCGGGTACGGGTCACCGCTCTTCTGAATGTCCGCAATGCAGCAGGTGGCACCATTATTGGAAGTCACGATGCTGGCGCACTAGCAACGGTGGTTGGCGGTCCTACGCTTCTCAACGGCTACACCTGGTGGCAACTGGATTACGATGTAGCCCCAGATGGCTGGTCTGCAGATCTTTACTTAGAACTGTACCAAGCCGATGCTACCCCACCGGTCATATCTGCAGTAACTGCCGGTACGCTGGCTGCAACAACCGCAACCATCACTTGGACAACCAATGAACCAGCAGACAGCCAAATCCAGTACGGCCTCACTGCCAGCTACGGTTCCACAACGACGCTGGATAGTAACCGGGTAACCTCGCACAGTCACGGCATCTCTGGCCTTACTGCTTCGACGTTGTACCACTACCGAGTCATTTCCAAAGATGCCCGAGGGAATTCCACCACCTCTGGCGACTTCACCTTCACCACCGCTGCCCCACCGGATAGTACTGCGCCAGGGCAAGTGACGAACCTTTCAGCTTCCTAAGCACCATGAAACGCCACTCACTACTCTCTGCTATGATGCACAACGACGTTGAAACCCTCACCCAGCAGAAGACCTACATTCGGCCAGTTATTGCCATTGCCGCGGTTGTTGCTTTCTCTGCTCTAGCTGGATTTATTGTTCTGGGTGAAGCGCAGAATTTCTCAGGCCAAACTGAAGGTGAGTCTACGGTGCAAGCTGCAGCCAGTGACCCAACCACTATGGTGGATTTGGCGTGGACCGCACCTGGTGACGACGCAA
>CAZBMC010000010.1:6376-8040 GCA_964493065.1 uncultured Gammaproteobacteria bacterium | reverse complement strand
AGTGACCCAACCACTATGGTGGATTTGGCGTGGACCGCACCTGGTGACGACGCAAATACCGGTCAAGCGACATCGTACGATATTCGTTACGCCACTTCCACTATCACTGAAGGGAATTGGGGAGTTGCAACTAGTGTCAGCAGCCCCCCTGCACCCCAAACCGCCGGTACTGCGCAATCCATGACCGTCACTGGACTGCAACCAAATACGCTGTACTACTTTGGCCTGAAAACCACAGATGAAGTTGGGAACCAATCCATTCTCTCCAACATTGCCAGCAAGCAAACTTCAGCGGTCTCAATACCTGCCTGTGTGGAAAGCTGGAGCTGCTCAGCCTGGAGCACCTGCGTGGGTGGATCGCAGAGCCGAACATGCACGGATGCCAACGCCTGTGCAAACCCAACCAGCACTCCATCAACCTCCCGAACCTGCAGCACAACGACGAATACGAATGCCCCAGCTGGCGGCGGTGATATTGATGATATCGCCCCCAACACCGTTCTCACGTCTGCACCAGGCAGCGCGCCCCTTACCAGTCCCCGCTTCCGCTTCACCTGGGCTGGTATTGATGACATCACCCCTGCCGCCCAACTGACCTTTGCGTACAAACTGGATAATGGAAACTGGTCTGCTTGGAGCACGAGGAAAGAGGTTACTATTACCAAACTCCGGAACGGAACTCGCACCTTTAGCGTTCGCGCCCGCGATGCGAAGGGGAACATTGATACAAGTCCCGCTACCGTTACCTTTACCGTAAAACTGCGAACTTTTACTGCCGTTAGCGTAGAAGCCGGCGCAGCGTCTCGCATACGGGTGATGGAAGGGAAGGTACTCAAAAAGGATTTCTTCCCGTACGAAAAAACCTTCCAGGGTGGCGCAAGTGTGTCTGTGGCGGATCTGGGAGGTGATGGGTATAGCGAAATTGTGGTTGGCTCCGGGCCAGGTCGGGTGAGCGAAGTTCGCCTTTACCGCTCGGACGGTTCTCGAATCAATTCGTTCCTGCCATTTGGAAACGCATATCGTGACGGTGTAAACGTGGCAACAGCTGATGTTGATGGCAATGGTACGCAAGAAATTATTGTCTCCCAGAAAACTCGGCGTGGCGTTGTTCGGATTTTTGGATATCGGAACGGAAGGTACACACAGGTTGTCCGGGAATTCGACACCAAATTCCCGGGAGTATCCATCGCCGGAGGTGATGTAACGAATGACGGGAAAGAAGATGTGGTAGTCATGCCAGCAACAACCGCAGCGCCAACCTTGGCAATCTTCAGTCTCTCTGGGAATAGTATGGTACGCTCTGCTTTGCTCACTTCAGCATACAACCCTCGCCTCCGGACGAGTTACGATATTGCCTTAGGTGATGTGAATAATGATGGCATTACCGAAATCATTACCGCGCCCCGAGCAAGCGCCTCCGCTGAAGTGCGGTTCTTCGCCTACCGCGCTGGACGGCTCGCCGGTCTCCCAGGCACGTTCACTGCACATGGTCCCCGGCTCCGAGTGGGTGCACGCATATCGGCACTTGATAGCAATGCAGATGGAGCTGACGATATTGGCCTTAGCCTTGGATCCCGGTCCCAACCAATTATTATTTACTATACCGTCAAGACCGGCAAAGCAGCGCGGCTTCCAACAGATACGCTTAATCTCTTCTCAAGCCG
>CAZBMC010000010.1:0-6276 GCA_964493065.1 uncultured Gammaproteobacteria bacterium | reverse complement strand
AGACCGGCAAAGCAGCGCGGCTTCCAACAGATACGCTTAATCTCTTCTCAAGCCGTGATCGGATAGTCATGACCCATGCCAGCGGCGTTTAGTAACTCAACAATGAGTGTCAACACCCCTTGGTACCAACAAAGGGGTGTTGTTTACTTGACTCGCCAGAGCGCATCCTCTAGAGTCAAAGGAAATTGCTTTTTGAAAAAAGAAAGGATACGCATGGGTGCACTATCTGTAACTGCGGCATTGGAAAGAATCTATGCAGGATACGTTGATACACTTACGGCATTCCCCGACGTTCTTACGACCCCACCTTTAGAGATGGATATCACTCCTCTGGATCCTACGTGTGTATTTTCCTACCCAGCGGCATACGAAAGTCTCCGTGAACTGTCTAAAGTGGCTGGCTATACGTACGCCGTACCGGAACGAGGGCAGTTGATGGCGTTTGGTGAGGAACTAGCAAACCTGCTGCTCACCAACATGCAGGAAAATGATACTGAAGAAGCAGAAATTTGCGAAACTATTGCAGATGACTGCTTCGCTGGATTCGTGGTGCTATACCTTCTGGGTGAGGCGAGGGCAGAGGCAAAGGACTTCCCAACAACTGCGGCCACGCTCATCAATGAGGCTTTCTGTCTTGAAAATTTTGTGGATGCAGTAGAACGGCTTGGTCGCGCATATCACGTGTACCGGGTACTGATGGTTGATGCAGCTGTTGAAAAACCCACAGAACCCATGACCGTCATTCCAATACCAAACGCGGACGATTTAAAAGCGCGTCTCCAGCAGCCGCTCTTTGCACTCTTTACAACAATAAAAATCAACCGAACCCCCAAGTAATTACTTGGGGGTCTTTTCTTGCATTCCAACTTGGGTTGGAGGTATGGGTAGGGGCGGTACGCTTTTCCCTTTCCGGAGGAACTGGCTCACCAGCATTGACCCTCGGAACAGCAGAACGGCTACGGCAAAGATTGAGAGCACGAGCCTGGGTGGAGGCAAGCGACCTGCCGGGTTCTCTGCCCACGCGGTCCACACATCCCACTCCACCACCACTGCGCGGATGACCAGCAATGCGTAGGCCACGTAGCCCAGCCGCAATAGCTTTCGCCAACGTTGCGGCCCCAGCCACTGCATAGCCCTGGTTCGGGAAATGAGCGCCATGAACGTCAGTATGCCCATTGCTCCCAAACCCAGCAGCACATCAGCCGTGAAAAAGTTCGTAAAGAACCCAAAGAAGTACTTGTCTGGATCCACCAGAAAAAGTGAAAGTGAATAAGCAAAAGCAAACCAAAAGCCAACAAGCCCCAGGTACTTCCGGTAGGCAACTTTGGTGTCCAGAAAATTGAAGTAGTACGCAAACCCACTGAGTGCAAAGGAAAAGCCGATGAGTAACCCACCCGTGGCCGCGAGGGCTTTACTCAAGCTCACGGCTGCAAATGCATGGTCCGCGCCGTAGACGTACAACAGGGCGACCAGGTACAAACCACAACCCAAGAGCCATGCCGTACGCCAGAATTTACGGGTGAGCAGTTCGGTATACATTGCGTGTTCCATATCAAGTAGTATACCAGGTGCCAGGCTATCCTCCACTAAAATTTGGTAAAAAAAAGAGCGGCCACAAGTGGTCGCACTGAGAGGGGGGCAGAAAACTCAGTACAAACGCTCACAAGGGCCGCTGATATTGAACAGGAATGACTGTTTGTCTTGAACATACACTGTAGCACGTTTTTGAACCCTGTCAAACCCTCCCTTGACTACCCACAAACAAGGCGTATACTTTGGGGCTAACAAATACCGCCCTTTCCCAACACCAAATACAGCCGCACCAGTACTACTGGTGCAACCTCTTTTCCGTAACCGTCATGCGTATGTTGACGATTCCAACGGGCTTAGAGGCGGCGCTTTCCGGCGCGTTCCTACTCCTCCTGAATCTTTGGAGGCCCAGGCGACGTGGTCGGTTTCGCCGCGGCGATCCTCTGGCAATCATCGGGCTCCTCATCGAGCTGGTGGTCATGGCCGGGGGCGTCACCCTCGTGCTGTATGGTGTTGGTGGGATGGAAACAATCCACTAGCTCATTCGCACTCTCGCGCTCCGGCACGAGGGTTTTCTTTTCTTTTTGCTTTTCTGAAAAGCAAAAAGAAAACCCCGAGCGAGTCCCGCAGCTGCGGGACGAGTCGAGGGGTTAATACCGTGCTAGGATGTTACGCGGCGGTTCGATGTTCTGGCATTGCCTGCACCGCGCTTCGCCATTGGGCATCCAGCTCTTCTGGGGTAAACATGTCTTGCAGCAAATGCCGGAAGATTTTTTCCTTTGTGCCTGCATCCCAGTAACTATCTGGCCCACCGGGCGGCGTACCAGCTTCTTGCCATGCACTGTACGCAGACCGAAAATCATCTGGAGGAATTTGGACCAACACAATATCATCCAAATGCTCACGTTGTAGCGCCCACGGCTTCACCCGTTCCAGATCAGCCCGCTTCTTTTCGGCGGTTTCGTTCCGCTCGTCGGTGGTAAACTGGATACCTTCATCTGCTTTTCCATGTGACTCCACATTCACCCCGCGCCACTTCCGCTTCCGGTGCACGAAGAAATCAATTTTCTCTTCAACGTCCTGGTGCAGATCTGCCCGAGCCACGGTAAATTCTAATTCTGGCACATTGAAGCTTAATTTTGCTAAATAGGTTCGTACCATTTTCTCTGCAATAATGCCAAGCCGTTGCTCGTGATGCCCTGCACGGTCTTTCGCAATGTGTTTATACCCCTCCTGGGCATAGGAATTCACCCGCCCACTATCCTGGCTCACCAGGAGAATCTGCTCATCCAACACATCTTGGATACGTGTGCGGGCCTGCTCTAAGGCTACCCGTTTCTGCACGTCCCGGGGCATACTTTGCTTATCCAGTTTGTAATCCACTCCCCACTCATGATCAACTACCACATCACCCAAAGAGACCGGCATGACCCGCTCGCCCCGCTGTGCCACAAAAGCTCCGCCTGATACTTGACGTACATCCCAGGCTTTTGGATTACGCTCCGCTGTGGCTTCTGGGGAAAATTCCTCAGCGTCAATGTGCCGAAAACCAGCATGGAGCTCGGCAAGGATTTCCTGCTTCTGTCGTTGCAACTTCATGACCAAGGCCTGCGTTCCCAACGACGTTTGCTCGTTTTCTGCAATATCCTGCTCAAGATTGAGCAAATCTTCAGCCAAAAGTTCTTGGTCAAATTTCCGGCTGATCCGCCGCTCCGTCTTCGCTATCTGGTTGTAGTCTTCCAAATCCTGCTCAAAATGTGGGCGCATATACCTATAGCCTAGCACCGAAAAACAAGTTGTCTAGGTAGGAAAATATTGACGAAATGGCTGTTGCTGACTACTATTCCCTCACACGGCGCCATCGTCTAGCGGCTAGGACGCCAGGTTCTCATCCTGGTAACAGGGGTTCGATTCCCCTTGGCGCTACCAAATTGGCCGACATCATTTGGTGATGGCGGACAATTTTTGTTGGGGAATCGAACGGGTGCGAGCGTGCGTAGCACCCCGGCCCGAAGGGCGATTCCCTGCCTGTCGGCAGGCAGGCCCTTGGCGCTACCACTCGACTCGACCCGCAACGGGACCGCGCCATTCGTGGGGACCCAGGAGAAACGCAGACGTAATTACTTATCTTGACTTAGGTAAAAAAATCTACTAAGGTCTTACTTATTGCACTTTCAAAATACGGAGGATATATGGAAGAACACTTTTTCCCACTAACGCACTTTTGCCAGGGTACATTCGGGTTTATTGATGTCCCAGAGTACATTGTGAAAACCTACCGAATAGCACGCGCCAAACGGATTCCAGAACAAGGTGTGAAGCCGAATTGGCTGGCGTATAAAGAGTGGCTTATTCAGAGGGGATGGACAAGGGAACGCCTCAACGAATTAGACCGTGCGCAGAGACTCTTCTTTCCAAAAATGTACGCCACCATTTTCGCTGCAAACATATCTGTGTATCGGAAAGGGTGCCTTGCTCCGAGCGATGCAAAAGTGACTCTCCTGGAGCCAATCGAATCGCACTGGCGCCCGGCCGGGTACGGCTTCGCGAGTTTCTTCTGGGAATTCTTCTTCCACGAAAAAAATATCTTTCTCGAAGATCCTGAACTTCTCTTCGGTGTCGTTCGCGGACGCATGGGTTCCATTGAGGATCGTGGGCCGGATAGTTGGTTCGCACTGGCAATACAGATGTGCGGCATTCTGGATGACATTGCAATGGAACGCCAGCATTACCTGGACAACATCGTACACCGTAAGTCTCTCAATCTAGCTGAGCAAGGCAAACGAGTGACACTCTTCACTCAGGCAGCTGAATACCTACACAATCATACACTCGCTTGGACTTTTTCAGCCGCAAAGTGAAACGAAATGACCACCTCACCGAGGTGGTCATCTTTTTCTTGTTTGGAGGGTCTACCCCAGCTTCGCCGCAAGCTCAACCAACCGACAGGAGTATCCCCACTCGTTGTCGTACCAGGCCATGACGCGGACTAGGTTGCCGTTCACCTGCGTTGAGAGGCCGTCAACAATGGAAGAGTGCGGGTTGCCCACGATGTCGGATGATACCAAGGGTTCTTCACTGTACTCCATAATGCCTTTGAGTTTGCCGCTGGCAGCCTTTTTCAATGCAGCGTTTACCGCAGCTGCATCTTTGGGCACGCGCTTGGCAACGAAGACAAAGTCGGTTATGGAACCACAGGGCGTGGGCACGCGGAGGCTAATCCCCTGCATTCGGTCTTTCAAACTGGGTACAGTTTTCGCTGCCGCCTTCGTGGCACCGGTGGTGGTGGGGATGATGTTCTGCGCAGCAGCGCGAGCGCGGCGCAGGTCTTTGTGCGGCAAATCCAGAATCCGCTGGTCATTGGTGTACGAGTGAATGGTGTTCATCATCCCCCGGTCAATGCCAAAGGTCTGCTCCATAACCCAGGCCACCGGCGAAAGGGAGTTTGTCGTACACGATGCATTGCTGAGGATCGTTGGCTTCTTCTTCAGCACTTCGTCATTCACGCCCAGAACAACAGTTGCATCAACATCTGACGCGGGAGCGGAAATAATCACTTTCTTCGCCCCGGCTTTCAGGTGCATGACCGCTTGCTCACGCTTGGTGAACCGCCCTGTGCACTCCAGCACCACGTCCACTTTCAAACGCTTCCAGGGGAGCTTCGTGGGGTCTTTCTCTGCCAGGACTTCCATTTTGTGCTTGCCAACGGTGATGGTATTCCCCTGCACCTTTACTGGCGCGGCAAACGTTCCATGGACGGTATCACGCTGCAGAAGGTGCGCATTTGTCGCGGCGTCTGTGAGGTCATTGATTGCCACAAACTGGAGTTTGGGATTTTTCCAACCTGCCCGAACAGCGATGCGCCCAATGCGACCGAACCCGTTGATAGCGATACGTACTGGCATAAGGAAAAAGTTAAGCGTGAGAAGTAAAAATGCTATCCATTGGCTTTACCAGTGCTGCCCAAAGCACGCAATTTTGCACTGACGAGTTCTTCCAGCGCGGCCATGGCCGGCCCGAAGATCAAACGTGGGTCGTAGGCGTCTGTATCTTTAGTAAGGGTCGTTCGAAGCGCACTGGAAAATGCTAACTTCAATTCGGTGTTCATATTCACAATCCGAACGCCGTGGTCTGCTGCGCGGGCAAGTTCAGCCTTCCCCAAACCAGAGGCGCCATGCAGAACGAGTGGGGTGTCCGGAAGTGCATCGTGGATTGCCTCCAACCGCGCTTGGTCCAACTCTTGGGTGGTACCTTTCCGCATTTTCACCACCCCGTGCATATTCCCTACAGCTACCGCCAACGTATCAACGCCCGTCTGCGCCACAAAAGCTTTGGCTTCTTCGGGCTTGGTCATGAACGGTTCACGCTGTGCTAAAGTCATGGCTTCCTCCAAGCCTTTCACCACACCCAGCTCCCCTTGTGCCCAAACATCTTTGCGATGCGCGTAGTCAACGGCTTGTTTGGTGAGAATCACATTTTCCTGGAATGGCACATCAGACGCGTCAATCATGATGGAGGAGAAACCGGCGCTGATGCAGGCGGCCACAGAGCGAAACGACTTGCCATGGTCCAAGTGTAATGCCACCGGGATGGTTCCAGCTTCGTCCCGGGCAATGTGCTCCACAATGCTGGTGATCGCCCGGAGCCCGGCGTAGGCAATGGTCTTTTCTGACACCTGCAAGACCAGTGGGGACTTCTCCTTCACCGCCGCCCGAACCACACCCAGAGTCGTTTCCAAGTTCTCAA
>CAZBMC010000009.1:0-19557 GCA_964493065.1 uncultured Gammaproteobacteria bacterium | reverse complement strand
CTAGCTACCAGGAGAAGTCCACCCGGTACATCAGCTTTGAGCGGCAGGTGCAGCCCGATGGCTCAGCCTTGCCCCGGCGCTACTACCGGCCCACGCCTATTGTGGAGTCCGCCCATGCAGGATTGTACGAACGCACCTGCGAGCACATGTTCGACGCGTACAGTGACTTGACGCAAACCATGGTGGAGTTCTACCGACGAGAGTACCCGATGCCTGCGGATGGCAAGGAGAAGCTGTACACCGCAAAGCTGAAGGCCCGGGCGCTGGACATTGCCCGGTATGTGCTCCCTGCGGCAACGTTGACGAACCTGGGCTGGATTACGTCCGCCCGGAGTTTACGGCGTGCGATTTTCAAAATGGGCCAGTCGGACTTGGACGAAGTCCGGAAAATCGCCAGCGAGGTGCAGCGTGCAGCCACCAGCCCCGCGCACAACCCGCAAGCGCAGAAGGTGGAACCGTTGCTGTGGAAAGCGGAAGAGCAGAAAGATCCCATTGTGCAAGAGCTGGTGCAGAATCTACGCGCGAACCTCAACCTGACAGTGAAAGGCGCACCCACTTTGATCAAGCATACGGAACCCACACCCTTTGCCGCTGCGCGCCGCCGCCGGATTCGGGCAATGGCCGCAACTCTCCTGGGTGACCTGCATGTACTTGATAATGAACCACGTGTGGCCTTCCATCCCCATGTCCACCCCGAAGTGGAATTAGCCACGTCGCTCCTCTACGAAGAGACGCAATTCAGCTACGGGCAAATTCAAGAAGTGGTGATGGGCCTGAGTGCGGCTGAACGAGCTGAAGTCATTGCGGCCGGCACTGCTGACCGCGGGCCGCATGACTTAATTGGCCGGCCGTTTGAGGTGGGAAACCTGGTCTTTGACACCCTCATGGACTACGGTGCATTCCGAGACTTGCAGCGACACCGCATGTGCACGCAGCTTAACCAGCCGCTCACGGCCGAGCACGGTTTTGAAGAGCCCCCGGCGCCCATGGGCATGGAAGCCGCCGGCGCGCTGGATATTTTTGAAACCATCTTCCAGGAAGTCCAAAGTGCGTACCGCGTTTTGGCCGCAGACTTCCCGCATGAGGCAGCATACGTACTACCGCTCGCAACCCGCAAACGCACGTTATTCAGCATGAATGCCCGGGAGCTGACCCACCTGGTGGAACTGCGCTCACGCTCCGGCGGGCACGTGTCCTACCGTTGGATTGTCCGGGATATGCTGGAGCAGGCCAAAGCACACTACCCAGAATTAGTTCGGCATATCCGCGTTGCAGACATTGACTTCGTGGCCGATTTCCACAAACGTTAAATCAAGCCAGCAGCTTTCTCGCTAGGTGTCGTTATTCAAATTTGCCAATCAGCGTAGCCCACACCACCTTCAGAATGTGGCGATTTTGGCGTTTGTAGTATCGGTGGAGGAAGACGTACCCAACGATGAGTGCAATGGCCAAAGGAATGCTGAAGGGCCAGTATTCCAGGAAGAACGGTTTGAGCTCCAGGGGGTAGTAGCCAATGCCGAACCACAGAAAGGACCAAACAATTTCGCCCAGCAGTGCGAGCCAGAAGAAGCTCCAGAATGGCATCTTCAGCATGCCGGCAGCGTAGTTTACAAATCCCAGAATGCCGGCGAAAAGGAAGCGAGTCACAAAAACCAAACGCCTTCCACCGTGCTGGATGTAGTGGTACGCCTTTTGGTAGTCAGGGTCATCTTCGGACACGCCCAACCAACTCAAAAAGGTGTGGCGGAATCGTCGGGACAGGGCGTAGGCGATAATGTCGCCGAGTATTGACGCAATGGTAATTATGGCAATAGAAATCGCCGGCTGGAATTCCCCCCGCGAGGCTGCTAAGCCAATACCAATGGGCAGGAAGCTAGATGGCAGACCAGCCAGAATATTCGCTGCAACAATCCACAGGAAAATGACGGGGTAGCCGTAGCGCTGCGTCCAGGCCAAGACGTGCACTTGCACGAAATCGCTGAAGAGGAAGCTGAGAACCCAGATAACAAAAAAAATCGTAAGAATTTTAATGGTGATTTTCCACCATTTTTTGGAGCGGATTTTTTTTGCCTGAACGCGGTCTCCCAGAGAACTCATACCCTCTCATGGTACTGGTTTCTTGTGCCTTTGCCTAGGCAAAAGAAAACCGCCTTTGGAGAAGGCGGGGATTGAGCTTGTGCTCTCTGGGAGAAATGACGATATTCTGTGCCATTTGTGATGCAGCAGATTTTACGCTGCGTTCATTTCATCGGCTCTGGTTTTGCACAGCGCGGTACACCGCAGCACGACCTCTTTTTCGAGCTCTGCAAGCGTCCCGTCGTTCATGAACAGCCACGTCGATGCTGTGAGGAGCGTGTGCATGTCAGATTCAATAGGGTGTCGATCTTGTTTCTGTAGATCCGCGACGCATAGTGCTGCATCGCCTGCGTCCCTTGCCCGCTGCTGCAATCGCTCAAGTCGCAGGCAGAAATGGGAGTGAACACCAAAGAGCATCGCGTTTTTTTGCGCTGCGAGCCACCTGTTTTGCGGAACTGTTCGAATTGCATCTATGACGTAGATTCGATCATCGGTCACCTGCTGCATGAGCATATGCATGAGCACCAGTGGCCCCTGCCGTTCATGCATTTCTAGTGCCAAATTCTGTAGGTTTTCTCTGGTACACGGAACTCCCTGTGCCGTGAGGATGGTTCGAAGTACTTTGGAAGTGGATAGAATGTGGGCACCGAAGTGTTTTTCAAGAATGCTGGCCACAGTGCCTTTTCCACACCCGGATCTTCCGGTGATGCCAATGAGCATACGCCCTCCTATTGGTTGTTCAGGTTCTCTGTTGTTTGGCTCTACCTTACCATGTGAAGCGGGGTGGTCAAGGTTGTTTTTTGGGTAAGGAGACTGCTACACTACACCATATGACCAAGGTCAAACGGGGCGCATTTATTATGGTGGATGGCATAGACGGCTCTGGAAAAGGGACCGTCGTTGATGCGTATGGGGCATGGGCAAAGCAGAAGGGTCTGGCAGTCTTTGATGTTCGTGCATACGCAAAAGGATCGGGTAAGCTCCCGCAGCCCGCTGATTGGCAAAGTGCTGATTTGTTGCTCTCCGCTGAACCCACGCACGCCGGGGTGGGCCGGGTGATTCGGGAAGAGATTGTGCATGATAATGGCCGAGACTACTCCGGGTACGTTACGGCCGAAGCGTTTAGCTTGGATCGGCTCATTCTATACAAGTCCGTCATTTTGCCTGCACTTGCCGCGGGCAAAACCATTATTCAGGAACGTGGCGTGTCCTCCTCCATTGCGTACCAGCCAGCCCAAGGCAAGGTGACGTTGCAGCAATTGCTGAAGTTGGAAGGGAATGCCTTTGCTCTCAAATTCCGGCCAGATCTTCTGCTCATTGCAGTCTGCCCACCAGACATTTGCATGCGACGGTTACAGGCGCGGACGAAGAAGCAGGATAAAGCGATTTTTGAGAAGCGCGCATTCCTGACGAAACTCGATGCACGGTATCGGAGTTCGTGGTTCATCAACCTGTTCCAAAAACGGGGGAGTGTGGTTGGGTACATTGATACCAATGACACCTTGGAAGAGACGAAGCAGGAAAGCATTGGGTACATCAACGATTTCCTGACCAAAGTATGAAGCTCGAGACCATCATAGGTTTGGAAATGCACATTCAGCTGAAGACAGAGAGCAAAATGTTTTGCCGGTGTGCGAACGTGGATACGAATGTCCCAGCGAATAGCGCCGTGTGCCCCATTTGCCTTGGCTACCCCGGCACCTTGCCTGTCCCCAATGCGCAGGCAGTGTCCTTTGCAGTTCGCTTTGCCCAAGCACTGGATTTTATGATTCCCATGATCACCAAGTTTGACCGCAAACATTACGCATACCCAGACTTGCCCAAGGGCTACCAGATTTCGCAATATGATGAACCTATTGGCCAGCAAGGGCATCTACTTTTGGATGTGCAGGGGGAAGAGCGTCGGGTACAATTTGAGCGAGTGCACTTGGAAGAAGACGCAGCGAAAAATATGCACACACCGGATGGGGATGTACTGGTAGATTTTAACCGGGCGGGCACACCTTTGCTGGAAATTGTGACCACGCCATGCATCACCACGCCGCAGGAGGCGAAGTTACTGCTGCAAGAAATGCAACGCATTGCCAGGGCGTTAAAGGTTTCCGATGCTGACATGGAACTGGGACATTTGCGATGCGATGCAAATATTTCTCTCCGGCCAGTACCCGAAGATTTGGACAAAGCACCGTTCCCACCCAATGCACACGGGTACTACCCCAAAACCGAGGTGAAGAACCTGAATTCCTTCCGCCATGTGGAGCGCGCCCTGGCCTACGAGATCACCCGCCAAACCGAGTTGTGGGAAAAGGGTGAACCGCCCAAGCTGGACTCCACTCGTGGCTGGGATGAGCGGCGGGGGAGCACTACCCTGCAGCGAGAAAAGGAAGCCAGCCATGACTACCGTTACTTCCCCGAACCCGATATACCCGCAATCGAACTGTCTGACGCATTCCTCACCGCGACCCTCAAGGATGTTGTG
This sequence comes from uncultured Gammaproteobacteria bacterium, assembly GCA_964493065.1. Classification (GTDB taxonomy): domain Bacteria; phylum Patescibacteriota; class Patescibacteriia; order PEXW01; family PEXW01; genus JBAYJA01. The sequence goes on along the minus strand of CAZBMC010000009.1, from coordinate 15,002 downwards.
GAGCTGCCACGAGCAAAGCGGCAGCGCTTCCAAGCGCAGTATGCTCTGACCCCTATGGATGCCGCGCTACTAACGGAAAATTTGGACGTTGCGGATTGGTTTGAAAGTGTCATCTCTGAATTGCAGAAGTGGTTTTCTACTCGGGAAGGCAGTGCAGAGATGAGCGAAGAAGACTGGACGAAAGCGAACCACAAAGTCATTCGCCAAGCAGCGAATTGGGTGACCACCCGCTTGTTTGCCACGTTGGCGGAGAAAAACCAGGAATTCAGCCAGTTGCACATTTCACCCGAAGACTACGCAGAGTTCATTGTGATGCTGGTGGAACGTCGGATGAATACCACCACGGCGCAGACCGTGCTGGCTACTATGGCGAACACTGGGGAGGATCCGCACCACATTTTGGAAGCTGGTGGCTTGCAACAGGTGAGTGACCCCAAAGACCTGGTTGTGCTGGTTGATCAAGTCCTGCGCGAACAAGCAGAAATTGTGGCTGATATCAAAGCGGGCAAACTCGCTAAAGCCCAGTTCCTCATTGGCCAAGTCATGAAGCTCAGCAAAGGCAAAGCCGACCCGGCGATCCTCCGCGAGCTGATTGCAGGGAAGTTGGGCGTGAGTTTGTAACAATAGTGGGTTGGCACATCTCTTCTGTCATTGCGAGGAACGAGTCTTCCAGTGACGCGGCAATCTTGCTGTACAAGAGAACCAAGGTATTTTTACTTACTTGATCTGTCAAACAGCAGGATTGCCACGCTTCTGCTGAAGCTCGCAATGACAGAGGGAGTGAAGAGAGGGACTCTTCACTGGCTCACGCTCGGTTTTTTCATCCACTCTTTCGCCAAGCGCAACGCTTGGGCAGGGGAGTGAACCCAATGTATTTCTCTATTCCGTTTGAACCAGGTTCGCTGCCGTTTGGCGTACTGCTGAATTTCGTGCTCCAACTTCTTCACCATCTCCTCCTTCGTCAGTTTGCCTTGGAGGTAGAGCGTGATGTAGCGGTACTCTAACCCAAAATCGAGTAAACGTTTTTTGGGGACACCGGCCTTCAGCAGTTTTTTCACTTCCCCAACCATCCCTTGCCGAAAGCGGGCGTGTAATCGTCGGTGGATATTTTTTTGCAGCGTATCTTTGCCGGGATCAATACTGAACCAGAGTACGTTGTACGCTTGGGTTCGCTGGGGTGTTGGTACTGGTTTTCCAGAACGTAGAACAATCTCAAGGGCGCGAATGAGGCGGACGCGGTTTTTCGTGTCAATATTTTTCAGACGACGAGTATCAAGTTTCTGCAACTTGCGTACTAGTGCATTCGTCGTCCATTTCGCCAATTTTTTGCGGAGCAGGGGATCAGGCGGGACGGAGGGTAGAGCTTGCCCAGTGAGTAAAGCATCAATCCAAAAGCCGGTTCCGCCAACTACCACGGGGATGTTGCCCCGCTGGTGGATTTCTTTGAGTATGCGCTTTCCATCACGGACAAAATCAGCCACCGTGTACAGCTTCTTGGGACTCGCAATATCGAGCAGGTGATGGGGGACATGTCGCTGCTCAGCTTTGGTTACTTTCCCACTTCCAATATTCATTCCACGGTACACTTGGCGTGAGTCAGCAGAAATAATCTCGCCGTGGAGTTTCCTGGCCAAACGAATCGCAAGGCTGGATTTTCCCGAGGCCGTTGGGCCAACAACCGCGATGATGGGTGAGTAGGACATAGAGTGATTGGAGTATGATTTGCTTTTTTTGTCAAACTATGGTACAATATCCTCAGAATATCAAAAAAGCAGAGAAATCATGCAGAATCATTTGAAGGGTACCATGCAACCACTTCAGTATCGTTTCCGGATGTAAAACCTCCGACGCTGTGCCGTCGGCTTTTTTCACTTTTCCTTCGCCATTTCCTAACCCCCAGGCATATGCCAGAACCAGTCAATCCAGCGCCGCAGAAGCGCGTTACCGTCGTTCGGACGCAGACTCCCACGAACACGGTGGTTCGATCTTCGCTCCTCCTCATGACCGTGGCCGCTACGGTGAGCGCTGGCGTTTTGCTGGCAGCACTGGTCATCCAATCTCTGCCCAAGAGGGTATTTGAAGTGAAGAAAGTCGCAGCCGTCACGTCACCTGCTGGGTACGAAGGGAACATTCTCCTGGTGAAATTTGCGGATGCAAAATTGACAGATAAGCAGCGTATTGCAGCGGTAAATGCAGCCCTGAAGAAACCCGTGCAGTGTACCCGGACGGAAACCGTTCGGGTTCGGCAGGGCTTGCGACGAGTGAGCAAGCAGGTGGATGTGGGCTACAACTGTACTGTGAAAGTTCAGCGCATGACCCCGGTGGTACCAGCCAAAGAGGCTGGGGCAGTGCTGGCAGCGAATCGCGCGAAGAAAATTGACGCTGCTGCCACAAAGGTAGCCTACCAAACCTTGCAGCAGTACAGCATTATCACTTTGACGGGTACGCGGGTGCAAATTCCTACCGCCATTGCTGCACTGAAAGCCGCGGGGATTAGTGCAGATGCAAACGGCGCGATGGGTATTGCAGCATTACCCAAGGACCCACGGGTTGCTGCAGCTTTCCAGACATTGGGGGTAGGCGACGCGCAGACGAATGCCTACGGTGTACTCGGTGATGCAAATGGTGACGGTAGCCTCACGTGGGCTGACCCTGAAGTGTTGGTGCAGTACATCTTCAGTGGTGGCGCCGCACCAACGAATCGCACGGGAGCAGATATGAATGCTGATGGTTTGCTGAATATCAGCGACGTTGTGCAGATGGTGCAAACACTGGTTGCCAGCATGTCTGCGCCAAATGACCTGACCAGCGATGCGAAGGTGAACATGGATGATGTACACTTTTTGCAACGGTACATCTTCAGTGGTGGCGCCGCACCCGTTCCATTAGCAAGTGCAGACTACTCTGCGGATGGCAAGGTGAATGTATCTGACCTAGTGGGGTACGGCGTGTACGTGCAAACGCACCCCGCAGCACCGGTTGCTGCCTGCACCCGAGGAGATGCGAACGCAGATGGGAAAGTTGATCTGGCTGATGTGACGGCAATTTCTGACTACATTTTCCAAGGCACCACGTTAGCCGGGATAGCGTGCGCTGATGTGAATAGCGATGGCAAGGTGAATATTAGCGACGCGGTCGCCTTGGTCGCCTTGCTGCAAAATCCAGTTGCTACTACAGACGCCAATGGCCGTGCTGCCGTTTTGGGCGTCACCGTTCCGGCAACCGACACACCCACAGACGGTGATCCGGGGTACCTACTTGGCGATGTCGATGCATCGAACCGGGTCAATAGCAAAGACGTGACCGCACTTCTCAATTACATTTTCCAAGGTGCAGCAGCCCCCAGCCCCTTGGCCAGAGCTGACATGAATGGTGATGGGCTGGTGAACATCGCGGATGGCGTTGCCTTAACGAATCTCATTTCCGCGAGCCAGAAGACTCGTTGCCAGGTGGCAGACCTGAACAATGATGGGAAAGTCGATGCGAAGGATCCTACCGTGATCATTGATTACATCTTCAGTGGCGGTGCCGCACCAGACGCAACCAAAGCGGACGTTGATAACGACGGCCTTGTTACCATAAGCGATGCAGTAGCCTTGAGCACGTGCGTGCAACTTGCCGCTCTGCCCGTAGCTGAGCTGAATAAGGTAAATACCAATAGTGCCGGCACGGAGTACCTCCTTGGTGATGTGAACAACAACGGTGTCCGGAATTTGGATGACGCACAGTACATCATTGATTACATTTTCAACAATGGTCCGGCGCCCGTACCCATGGAGGCAGGCGACATTGATGGGAACGGGGTCGTGAACATCAGCGACGTCGTTGCCTTGGTGAACCTCCTGGATATTTTGGCGAACACCCCGGTGGATCTGCCCGTGCTCTACGGTGACGCGAATAAAGATGGTGCCGTGGACAGCAAGGACATTGAAGCCCTCACCGCAGCTTTGATTGCAAAGCAGACAGATGCACAGCTGGATGTGAACCGCGATGGGAAGGCAAACATTGTGGACGCCTACTACCTGCCGCAACTCCTTGACGTTGACAATGCGTCGAAGCCATTACCAGACGTGAATGGTGATGGGAAGGTGAACATGGGCGATGTAGATTACCTCTTGGCGTACATCTTCGCTGGTGGCCCAGCGCCCGCCAATATGAGCGCGGCTGACGTAAACGGTGATGGGAAGGTGAACATAAGCGATGTTGTTGCCATGACGAATGCACTAACGCAGCAAGGCGCCCTGCAGTACATGACCGGTGATGCAAACCGGGACGGGCAGGTAACAATGGCTGACGCGCAGTACCTCATTGCCTACATCTTCAACGGCGGTCCAGCACCCGACCCACTCCTCCGCGGTGATGTTAGCGGCGATGGTACAGTGAACGTGACGGACGTTGTCATTCTGGTGCAGCGTTTCAACCAGGTGCAAGCCCCTGTGGGCACGCCAGAAACACTTGTCGCCGTTGTTGATACTGGCGTGAAAACGAGTGGTTCTGTCCTGAAGGCAGCAGCGGTAACCACAAAGGATGTTCCCGGGAATAAGCAAGACGATGATAGGAATGGCTACGTGGATGATGCGTATGGTTGGAATACCTTGGTAGCTGGTGGAACCACGAATGATCTGAACGGGCATGGCACCACAGTTGCCACGGCAATACTCCAAGTTGCACCCAAAGCAGATATCCTCCCGGTCACGGTGCTCGACCGTTCCGGTATGGGTACCTGCCTGTCGGTGGCGCGTGGGCTTATCTACGCCACGCAGCAAGGTGCAGACGTTGCGAATTTGAGCGCCAGTGGCAAAGGCACCTGCGCGCTACTGAGTGATGTCGCAGTCTACGCTCAAGCACGGGGAACAGTATCCGTGTTTGCGGCTGGGAATGATAGCGCGAAGAGTTCGACAACCGTGCAGGGGAAGGTAGCCGCAGGACTCGTCGTTGGCGCTTTGGATGGCACAGCTGTGGCAAAGTACTCCAATACGGGTGCAACCATCGTTGCACCGGGTGTGAGCACGGCTAGCCAGGGGACTTCTCTCAGCGCTGCGTACACCAGCGGCTGCAGCGCACTCGTTTTGACCAAGCAAGCAAGTCTGACGCCGGTAAAAGTCTTGGAACGGCTGACGACAACAGCGAAGAGCGCTGCCCTTCGCTGCGACCTCGCAACCAATTTCTAAAGCATATGGGAGAAACAATTATCAAGACCGCGAGACTCGCCACTGGCACGAAAGTCGGCATTGCCCTGGGCACTGTCGCGCTCATCACCCTGGGGGTGGTCATGGGCTACGCCGTGTACGTGGGTGGGTTCTCCAACTAAGCACGCTCGCAGGAAAAAGCCAACGCTCCGCCAACCAGGCGGAGCGTTTGGGGTACCGTTCTCGCGATTCCCATATCGAAAGCAAATCACGGATGCACATTGTGGACCAGCGTGCGTGCAAATGTATCTCCTCAGCATTGGCAAGCAGCAAAGTCAGGCGGCACTGTGGAAACGCCTCCGCACGAACTCTAAGGCTGGTACCAGCCGGAAAGATATGATTCGGGTCCTTCGCCACGTGGGTTTCCGGGTTCGGGTGTGGCCGCATATGACGAAAGCCCAGCTCCTGCAGGAAATTGCTGCGCAACCCATCTTGGTCCGCTACCACGAAGAAGCTGGCCCTGATGAACACTACGCCATTGCCATTGGCGCAACGAAACGAGATATTGTGCTGCGTGACCCCTGGACTGGACCGCGGCATGTGATTCCCTGGAACATTTTTTTACCGCTGTGGCAAAAGCCAACACGCATGAAAGAATCCAGAGGGTGGGCACTTCGGGCTATCCCTCGTTAGGCAAACAAAGTTTCACTCCACCAAAACAAAACCACCTGGGTTGCAGGTGGTTTTTGCAAGGCCTGAAAATAGGTTAGCGCTTCCGCAGGGCAATGCGCTTCTGGGTATCCGCGATGAATGTCTTCTTGCTCATGACAGACACTTTTTCTTTCCCCCGGGTGCGTACGTGCAGCTTGGTGGAGTGCATTTCTTTGTCACCAATCACCAGCATGTAGGGAATCTTCTGCTTTTCGGCTTCCCGGATACTCTTGCCCACGCTCTGGTCAGCCAGACCCACATCCACGCGTAAACCCGCGGCTTGCAATTCTTTCCCCAGTTTGACGCAGGCCTTCTGGTGCTTCAGTCCCACGGGAATGATGGCAACGTGCACGGGCGCCAGCCACAGCGGAAATGCACCGGCAAAGTGCTCAATGAGAATGGAAATGTACCGTTCCAGGGAACCCATAATGGCCGCGTGGATCATCACAATCCGCTCGTGCTCACCCTGCTCATTAATGCAGTCTAGGTCAAACCGTTCTGGTAAGTTCATGTCCAACTGAATTGTCGCGACTTGCCATTCGCGACCCAGAGAATCTTTGGCCATGAAGTCCACCTTCGGTCCGTAGAAGGCGGCTTCGCCTGGCGCTTCTGTGGCTTGCACTTTCATACTGCGGACAATCTTCCGCAGGGTGGTCTCTGCCTTGGCCCAGCGTTGGACATCACCCAGGTACTTTTCTGGGTGCTTGGGGTCGTGCAAGGACAAGCGGACATCCAGGGTGAAGCCAGCAGCGCTATAGAATTTCTTGACGATGCCCCAGATGGTTTTGCACTCGGCTTCCACCTGCGACTCACGGCAGAACACGTGCGCATCATCTTGGGTAATGGACCGGACGCGGGACAAGCCAGCAAGTTCACCACTCTGCTCGTCGCGGTACACTTTCGTGGTAGACGCGTACCGCTGGGGCAGCTCGCGGTAGGAGAACTGCTTGCGGGCGTAAATCTGCGTGTGGTGCGGGCAGTTCATGGGCTTCATGGCAAAGGTATGCCCTTCCCGTGATGTAATGTGGAAGAGCTCCTCCTTGAATTTTTGCCAGTGCCCACTCTTCTCAAACAAGTCTTTTTTGGAAATGTGGGGAATGTCCACGCGTTCATACCCTGCAGCTTGGCGTAATTCCCAGACGTAGGAATCCAGCAGGTCGCGTAGCAGCGTGCCCTTGGGTGTCCAAAGCGGTAAGCCACTGCCCACCAGATCAGAGAAGGTGAAGAGATCCAAGGTCTGACCCAAGATTCGGTGATCTCGCTTCTTGATTTCCTCCTGCATCTTCAGGTACGCATCCAGCTCAGCTTTGGAGGCAAAGGCGGCACCGTAGATGCGAGTGAGCATGGGGTTCTTCTCATCCCCGCGCCAGTACGCGCCGGCCAAGTGGGTAAGGGTAAAGCCGTCGGCTGGTATATCCCGAGTAGATTCAACATGCCCGCCCCGGCACAGGTCCACGAATGATCCAGTGGTGTAGGACGTAATCGTCGCCTGGCCTTTGCTTCCGTCACTTTGTAGTTCATCAAAAACCGTAGTGCCTTTGGTTACCAAGTCATGAATGAGCTCCAACTTGAACGGCTGGTTGCGGAACTTCTCTTTAGCCTGGTTTTCCGTCAGCTCTTCTCGTTTGAACCCCAACCCTTGGCCAATTTTTTTCCGCATCATTTTTTCCAGCTTGGGCAAATCTTGCGGGGTCAACTGGCGGGGGAGTTGGAAGTCGTAGTAGAAACCCTGCGCAATGGTTGGCCCCACGCCAAGCTTGGCGTCAGGTATGAGTTCCAGCACGCTTGCAGCCAGCAAGTGCGCCAGGGAGTGGCGAAGATTGTCCAGATTTTTTTCGTTTGCCATATGGGTGAAGGGTTAGCATTGCAAAGAAACCAAAGCATTGCTGCTTCGGGTTCCTCCTTTGCTCCTGCGGAGCTTCGGAGGAAGGTTCCACCCGATGTTCCCCCCTTCGCTCAGAAGCTTCGGAGGGCACTTCATTCTGCGGAGTTAGGCGGGAGAACCGCATCCCTTACGGGACAAACGCTTGGTAGGCGCTTCAATCCTCAGACCACGAGTATAGCGGAAAGAGTACTACTTCGTAAAGGTTGTATCAGTAACCCTACTCCACCTTCAGCTCCAACTTCCCGGCGTCATTGGGAATGTTCTTTGCCCAGAAGGGTGTCACGTCAATGGTAATATTCCCAACTGCGCTTTCTTTTTGCAACAGGGTTTGGATATCAGCAATGCTCTTGCCCAAGTAGGTTGCGGGGGTGAGTAGTGGGTGGGTGGGTGAGGGCTTGCTGGTACCTTTCACTTTCACGGTCACTGTTGCTCGTTCCGCTTTGCTGTCCACGGTATCCACTTTGTAGGTGAACGTGGTGGGGTTTACATTCTGCAGTTCCAGATCACTGGACACGGCTGCGCCAAGCGCCAGCTTGGCGGCCGCGGTGAGGGCCTGGGTATCTACAGCAATGCCCGTGGCTTTGACCGTGAGTTTAAGTGTGTAGGCTTTGGCTGGGTCACCCGCGGCCGGGCCTACGCGCTTGGTCACCGTGGTGGCTACCATGTCCGCGTATAGGGTGAAGCCTTCGGGTGCCAGTTTCTGGAGCGCAGGCAGCGCGTCGGCCGCAGCCGTGGCTAGGAGTTCGGTTTGCGCATTGGCGAGTTCCGTTTGGGTCAGGCCGGGAAGTGCAGGTTCGCTATTCTCCCCCGTAAAGTCACTGGCTGCAACCGCCGTGATTTTATCTTGCAGTCCTGACCACAACCCTGGAAGTATAAACGTTGTTCCTTTGGGTTTTGCTCCGTCTTCACCTGCTACATCAGCAATGACCAGCGTAGTGACGCTGCCGCCAACCGGCACGTCTACACGCGCTTGGGTACGGAAAATTTTTCCATCTGCAGATCGGACGCGCGTTCCTGCTTGGAGGGGTTGGGTTTGGGACCAATTGTTGGTAATGGTGACTTGGCCGCGGGCTTTCCCAGTGAACACCGGGGTGGCGGCTGGGGTTGGGTCTGTTTCGGGTGTAAATTCTTTGGAGACATCTAATGACGTTTGGACAAAGCGTGCGGGAAGCTCTTCTGCGTTGGGCTTGGCGGCAAAGGTCGCTGTCGTCGTGGCTTCAACTGCCTGGGGTGTCCAGGTAAACTGAATGCTGCTCCTGCCCATGGCCAGAACCAAGACGCCTGCTAGCAGGAGTGCGGCAGCAACAAAAAAACTCAGTACGAGGACTTTCTGTTGGCTTGTGGTGTGTGGGATTTTTTTGGTCATAGTCGTTGGAGGCTGCCCCGACCCAGCAATGCGGTGAGTTCGGTCCACGCGGCTTGCGGGTCAGTGGTGAGATTGGCGGGAATGCGTTTGGTGCTGCCATTGTGCATGGCATACTCCACTGGAGCCTGGCCTGGGTGTGACGTGAGAATGCGTTGCAGTTCGTCAAATTGCTGGCGTGGAAAATCTTTGGGCAGGGCAATGACCAGGGGCCGGTCCTGATGTCCACTACGTGCAGCGTACGCCTGCAAGGCTGTCGTGTCGAGTTCGCGGGCGGCATCCGCCAGCAGTTTTGGCTCGCCGTCTTTGTCAGATACTTTCCCCTCCACGATCACTAAGCGTTCTTCCACCCAGAGGTCTACCGTTTGCTGCAGGAGCTTGGGGAAGATTAAAACTTCCACACCGCTGCTGGCATCTTCCACCTTCACAAATAGCATTGCTTCGTTTTTCTTGGTCATCACTTTTTGCACTTTGGCAATGATACCGCCAATGCGCACTTTTGCGTCTTTGGCATGTTCAGCCAAGCTGCGAATCGGCGTTGCGATCAGGCTCAGGTCGTGCTGGTAGTCGCGCAAGGGGTGGTCAGACAGGTACAAGCCCAGTAGTTCTTTCTCCCACTGCAGGCGTTGCTTCTTGCTCACCGGTTCAGCCGCACCCAATTTGATGGTTGGCGCAGCAATCATGCCGGTTCCACCAAAGAGCGAGCTCTGATTTGAGGCAGCAGCAGCGGAGGCGCTTCGGTTGAATTGCAGCAAGCCATCCATATTTGCGATGAGTGCCCCGCGTTCACCGAAGCGATCCAGCGCGCCGCTCTTCACCAAGCTTTCCAAGGATTTCTTATTCAAATCTTTTACCCGCACACGCTGTAAGAAGTCTTCCAACGAGGCAAAGGCGCCATGCTCTTTGCGCTCATGCACAATGGCGCGGACAACATTCTCACCCACATTTTTTATAGCAGAGAGGCCGAAGCGAATGGTGCGGGTAGGTGCTTTGGTCACGGGATCGTACACCGCGGTGAAGGTGGTGTAGCTTTCGTTGATGTCCGGTGGCAGCACGGTAATCCCCATGGCACGGCATTCTTCAATTTCAATAGCGATGCGTTCGATGAACGCGTGGTCGCCAGTGAGGAGCGCCGCCATGAAGGCCTCGGGCTCGTTGGCTTTGAAGTACGCGGTTTGGTAGGCGATGAGGGCGTAGCAAGCGGCGTGCGAGCGGTTGAACCCGTAGCGCGCAAACGGCTCAATGAAGTCAAAGACCTTAGCGCCCGTAGCTTTGGGAATGCCATTTGCCACGCACCCATCAATGAACTTCTGCCGCTGCTCGTTCAGCAACTTGGCAATTTTTTTGCCCACGGCTTTCCGAAGGACGTCAGCTTCCCCCAAAGTGAAACCAGCCAGCTCGCGCGCAATTTCCATGATTTGCTCTTGGTACACAGCAACGCCGTACGTTTTGGCCAGGACTTTCTCTAGCTTGGGATGAATGTACGTGACGGTTTTCTTGCCGTGCTTGCGGTCAATGAAGTCTGGGATGAACTCCATGGGGCCTGGCCGGTATAGGGAGACCATGGCGATAATGTCTTCGAGCGTCGTTGGCACCAGTTCGCGCAGGTACCGGCGCATGCCGGAAGATTCCAGCTGAAACACACCCGTGGTGTGTCCTTCGCGCAGCAGGGCAAAAGCATTGGGGTCATCCAGGGGGAGTTGGTCTAAGTCGTAGGTGTGGCCCCGGCCTTTTCGGGCAATTTCAATGGTTTGCTCCAGCACGGTGAGGTTCCGCAAACCCAGGAAGTCCATTTTCAGTAACCCCAGGTCTTCAATGGGGTGGAGGGAGTACTGGCTAATAATGCTCTCGTCATCCGGGCTGGCGTGCTGCAGGGGGACATGGTCAATGAGCGGATCTTTGGTTATGACCACTCCGCACGCGTGCACAGAGGCGTGGCGCGCAACCCCTTCCAGTTTCTGTGCGACTGTGAGCAGACGGCGGCCGTCTGGGTCTTTTTGCACAATTTCTGCCAGTTCCGGAATGTCCGTAATTGCTTCACCCAGCGTGGTGAACATGGGAATGAGCTTGGCCACACGGTCACAGTAGGTGTAGGGGAAACCTAGTGCTCGGCCAACATCCCGAATAGCAGCGCGGGCCGCCATGGTTCCAAAAGTGATGATTTGCGCTACGTGGTCAGCACCGTACTTATGCGCCACGTACCCCAGTACTTCATCACGCCGCGTATCTGCAAAGTCCAAATCAATATCCGGCATGGAGATGCGCTCGGGGTTCAAGAACCGCTCGAAGAGTAGGTCATATGCTAGCGGATCCACGTTGGTGATGTTGGTGAGGTAGGAGACAATGGAGCCGGCAGCTGAACCGCGGCCTGGGCCCACCACAATGCTCTGGCTCTTCGCCCAGTTCACAAAGTCTTGCACAATTAAGAAGTAGCCGGCGAACCCGGTAGTGGTAATGACGTCAAGTTCGTATTCCAGCCGCTTGAGGATAGTGGAATCTGTTTCTCGGCCAGGGTAGCGCTTGGGGAGACCGGCGATGCAGAGCTCCCGAAGGTACGCATCAGCAGTTTTTCCATCGGGTACGGCAAAGTGGGGGAGCTGGGTCACACCCAAGGGGATCTCCACGTTGCACTGTTCAGCAACGTGCAGGGTGTTCGCAATCACCTCGGGGTGCTCCGGAAACGCCGCCAGCATGGCCGCTGCAGGCCGCATGCTTGCGTCAATGCCAGTCATTGTCAGTCGGTTTGGGTCGTCCACGGAGGTTTTGGTTTGAATTGCCAGCAGGACGTCTTGCATTTCTGCATCTTCGGGTTCCAAGTAGTGTACGTCGTTGGTTGCGACAACGCGCAGGTCAAATTTCTTGGCGAGTGTAAAAATGGCAGCGTTCACCTGGTGTTGCTCGGGGAAGTCGTGGGGTTGCACCTCCAAGACGTAGTTTTCTTTTCCAAAAATGGCCAGGTGTTTGGCAATCACTTCCTCTGGGGTTGCGTTCACTTTTTTCAAAATGGCTTGTGCGAGCTCGCCTTGCACGCAGGCGGAGAGTGCAAGAACGCCCTCACTGTGCTTTTGCAGGAGTTCGTGGTCAATGCGCGGACGGTAGTAGTATCCTTCGAGGTGTGCTGCGCTCACCAGGGCGATGAGATTTTTATACCCGGTTGCATTCTTTGCCAGGAGCACCAGGTGGAATGGTCGCTCGTCAATGCGCGGTTCTTTGTCAAAACGCGTTCGTCGTGCCACGTACGTCTCCACGCCAATGATGGGTTTGATCCCAACCTTCTTGGCTTTTTGGAAGAATTCTACTGCGCCGTAGAGGACGCCGTGGTCAGTGAGGGCAACGGCCGGAGCGCCCTGCGCCTGCGCAAAGGCAACCAGCTCGTCGAGTTTCGGTAACCCGTCAAGCAGGGAGTAGTGCGAGTGAACGTGAAGGTGGACGAATGCCATGGGTGCAGATACAAAAACGCGCTCGTCCAGAGGTTCGCCTGGATCGTGGGGCGCTAGAAATCCTCGGTTTCTTCAACAGATCGTTTTGCGGCGCGCTTCGCTTTTTTCTCTCGGGCAAAAGAAACGATTTCTGTAATCGCCCGTACGACGCTACTCACCGCAGAAGCAGAGGAGCTTACTTTGGATTGGATAGCGTCCAGCATTTCCCCAAAGTGAGTCAGGCGCTGGTGAACACCTTGGATCATCTGACGGAACTCAGCAATGGCAGTGTGGATATCCTTCACAATTTGTACCAGGTAGTACAGGAGCCAGACAATGCCGGTTCCCACCCCCAGGAGGACAACTGCCAGGACAATGTTGAGGATATCTCCAGTGGTCATAGGCAGAGTATAGCACAGCGCCAGAAAGGCGAGATGACCCGGCAAACCCTTGCGACTGGCGTACATACGGGAGGAAGAGATATACTGCACGCATGGAAAATGACAATGTATCTGACCTGAGTTTACGCTTGAATGCATGGGTACTGACTAACCGGCAAGAACTCCGGAAGTGGTGGGTAATTTGCATTTTGGGTGTGAACGTTTTCCTGCTTTCCGCTGTCCTGACGCAAGGGTTACTCTTCCTTTTTAAGTTCAAAGATAGCAGTGCAATAACGCAAACAATGACGGCGGGCATTGCTGCGGTTGGCCTGCAAACGCAGGCGGTTGCGCCCAAGAATCTCGTCGCTGGGGCGCCGGTTTCGGTGCTCCACGGTGCGGGTCGGTTTGATTTTGTCCAACGACTGGAAAATCCAAATGCGAACTGGTCCGCAGTGGCAGAGGTAAGCTTTCAGGGTGGAGCAAAAACCTTGCCTCCCGTGAGTGTCCGGCTAGCGCCAAAAACCACGCTGTACGCAATTGCGCTCGACGTTGAGCCAAAGTCCGCCACTGGGGTACCGCAACCAACAGCAACGTTGACGAGTGTGCGGTGGACCCGTCAGGTGGTTGATCCGTTTGCGAATATCAAACTGAAGGTTGAAAACTTGCAGCAGGCGCAGGTGGAACTCACTACAGGTGATCAGGCCAAGCGAACAGTGACCCAGGTGACGGGAAGCGTCGTGAACCCCTCATTGTATGCAATTCGCGGACTTCGGATTGGTATTCTCCTCCTTCGGGAGCAAAGTGTTGTTGGTGTGCGAACGGCAATTGTCTCGGTGAACCCAGAATCCACCGCTCTTTTTTCAGTGGAATGGGAAGATGTCGTGAGCGGAGTGACTGCACTGCAAGCGTACCCAGAACTCTACGCCGACTTGATTCTGGCGACGTAGCATGGCACGTCCGTCCTTACGGATTTTGGCACACTTGGATTGGCCACTCGCTGTTGCGAGCGGCGTTCTTATTCTCTTTGGGTTGGTCGCGCTTGCCAGTGTGACCGTGGCCAAGAGTCCACCGGACTGGTCCACGTTTACGCAGCAAGGGATGTTCGTTGGCGTTGGGATGGTACTCTTCATTGGTGCGGTGCTCGTTGACTACCGTACCATCCGTGGTCTGAGTACGGTCGCGTACATTTTTGCCGTTCTGCTGCTGCTGGGCGTGCTGCTCTTTGGGAGGGAAATTCGGAGTACCACTGGGTGGTTCGTGGTAGCTGGTGTAAGTTTTCAACCTGTAGAGCTCGCGAAATTGCTATGGATCATTGCGTTCAGCGCGTACCTTGCAAGGTTTGCCCGCGCCTTTGACCAGTGGCGGCATCTACTGATTTCTGGTGGGTTTGTGGCAGTCCTCATTGGCCTAGTCCTCTTACAGCCTGACCTTGGGTCAGCTGTCGTCCTCGGTGGCATTTTTCTTGGTTTACTGCTCATGGCGAATATTCGGGGTAGGCAAATTGCCATTCTCCTGACACTCCTGGTTGTACTGGGAACAGTAAGCTACGCATTCTTACTCCGTGACTATCAGAAGGATCGGATCCAGCAAGTCTTCCAACCAGAAGCTGATCCGCTTGGGCAGGGCTACAATGTGACACAGGCGCTCATTGCCGTTGGGTCAGGCCAGCTCTTTGGCCGGGGCTTTGGCCAAGGGACGCAGAGCCAGCTCAATTTCCTCCCTGAACAGCAGACCGACTTCATCTTCGCCGTGCTCGCAGAAGAGTTTGGGTTTGTTGGTGTGCTCCTCCTCCTGGGGAGTTTTGGGGTGGTGCTGGTCCGAACCCTGACGATTGGCCGGCATGCGCGGGAAGACTTTGGGGCATTCCTCTGCGCTGGGGTGGCCATTGGCTACGCTGTGCAGGTGGGGATCAATGTGGGGATGAATGTTGGCTTATTCCCCGTCGCGGGTATCCCGTTACCTTTCGTGAGCGCAGGGGGAAGTTCCATGGTCGCCAGCCTACTCGCATTGGGCATGGTGCAGAGTGTGGCAGTACGCCGACGAACTAGCGGCCTGGAGAGTGTTCTCTAGTCAATAGCTTGGAATCACTTCGAGGGGTGTACGCATGTGCAGTCC
>CAZBMC010000008.1:0-19817 GCA_964493065.1 uncultured Gammaproteobacteria bacterium | reverse complement strand
CGGTGAACGCTCCAGTTCGCACTTGCAATTTAGCTCAAGACTTGGCCAGCATTGCCTCCTTCAAAGATCCGCGTGGTGGTGACTACCTGGTGTCTAAAGTGCCGGATGACAAGAGCTACGAAATTTCCTTTACCCTGGAGCGTGGTACCTCCGGGCTCGTTGCCGGAAAGCACATTTTGACCCCAGCTGGAATTCAGTAGAGTCTTCGTTGTGCGTTAGTTGTTTGGCTACACAAACACGAACATGTCAATCGCAATCCTCATCACCCTCTTCTTCCTTGGCGCCTGCGTCGGCAGTTTTTTGAATGTCATTATTTACCGGTTACCACGCCGGAAGAGCTTTCTGAAAATCAAAGATCGGTCGTACTGTCCACGCTGCCGACGCGGATTGGCGTGGTACGATCTCATTCCAGTTATTAGCTACCTGGCACTCCGGGGCAAATGCCGTAAGTGTAGTAAGAAAATTAGTCCCCAGTACATTCTGGTTGAGCTGAGCATGGCCATTATTTTGCCGTTGCTGTGGTGGGTGCATGGGACCAGTGTGTACACACTCATTGGCGCTTTTGGTGCGGTGGGTCTGCTGATCATTGCCTGGATTGACGGGCAGCGGAAGGTGGTGCCAGATGCCGTGAGTTTACCAACCCTGGGCGTGCTTATCGTTCTACAGATTGTCTATGCCTTTCTAGGCACTGATGCTCCGTGGCAGCACCTCTGGCACATTGGCGTTGCTGTGGTTGGGGGTGGCGGCTGGTTTGCCGCACAATGGCTTTTGTCCAAAGGCCGGTGGGTTGGGTCTGGTGATATCCGCATTGGTGCAATTCTGGGGGCATACCTGGGGTTATCCTTGGGAGGCTTGGCGCTGTTTGGTTCGTACATTTTTGGGAGCATCTGGGCAGCGGTTCTCCTCAGCCGGGGGAAGGCGAAATTTGGTACCCATTTACCCTTTGGTGTTTTCCTGGGTCTTGCTGGTATCTTGACGTTCCTCTTTGGTCATGTCGTGGTAGAATGGTATCAGGAGCTCATTGGCTTCTAGAACCTCTCCCATGCGCCAAAGAAAAGGGTTTACCATTATTGAAGCATTAGTTGTTATTACCATCACGGGCATATTGCTGGGTGTGCTTTTGGCAAACTATCGGAGATCAAACGAAAATAGTTTACTCATTAGAGAAACAGCCAGCATCATGAGTCGAATTCGCCTTGCACAGGAGACTGCGGCGAGCCAAAAAACGACAGAGAATCAAATGCATGGAGATTTAACGCAATTTTGCGAGAATAGCATACACACTGAATGTGAAAATGATAGCCATTGTACTGGATTCCCAGGCCTTGCGCGGTGCGTCAACATGCCTCCAGCTGGCGGAGAGGTAATTCGATTTGAATGTTTTGGAAGTGAGTACTATTGGTACTCTGACACGGTCAAGTGTACAGCGAACTGCTTTGATGGTTCGATGGATCCGCCGACTATAGTCAATGATTCTGATAATATCATCATTCATGGTAGGGATAGTGATACCGGGACTCTTCCACATACCGATGACTACAAACGAGACATATTTCAATTTGATCCAAAAATAGAACTCAAAGACCTCCGGGTGAGCAATGCTGTGGCTAGTGCAAAGTGCACAGGTCCAGGAGGGAATCGTACTGTTTGGAATGGTGACACCACACCGGCCCCAACAAGCTCAGTTGTGCCCATTGACCGAGAATTGAATGCCACCATACAATTCACTTCAGAACCAGGTGATGCATTTTCCGCAAATATTGGCAGAAAAGTAATTTTGACTGACAACGTGGCTCCGACATCGAATGATGGTGCGCACACACCGTGGTCGAAGGTTGAAATTATGATTGGCTTAACCAACCGGAATACTGACTGCCGCGTCATTACCATGACAAATACGAACGTCTTAACTGAGACCGTCGATGCGAACTGTGCGTTCTAAAAAATTGCGGCTTCCCGCGGGAACCACCCTTCTGGAGGGCATCATTGCCATTGGTGTGATAATTACCGCGGTGGTGGGATCGTTGGTGCTCATTATGACTACCATTAAGCTTGGCCGCGCAAATCAAGACCGGGTGGTGGCGCAAAATTTGGCCATGGAAGGCGTGGAGCTGGCTATAAGTTTGCGGAATAGTGCTTCACTTATGCGCGCGAGCGATGCGAGTATTAGCTGGGATGAAGATTTGGTGGGGTATAAGTACAATGACTACGTAAATATTAATTACCTGGATATTGGAGCAGATCTTATTAACCTTTATCAAACCACCGGGAACTATAAATACTGTTTTGAGCGAGGCGCAAATGATGACGATGTTGCTATTTGTTCTGATATTGCACCGGAGCACTGTACAAAGTACGATTTTAAAGACGATCTCTCGACAATTGATGTAGATGCGGGACAGTCGGTACCTGAAGGCGAGGTTGATAGGTGTGACGTTATTCCGCTTGCAAATTACATTTTTGCTGGATGGGATGTACCCCGTTTGTGTGACGAAATTTGGGCCGTTTACGGTCCGTTGGCTCTTGGAGGTGACGGAACTTTTTCTACATCTGTTCCCTGTGACTACACAGAAGATGGTCGTATTGATGTATCTGATGTGGTGTACATGATCAATAAGCTGAGTAGCGGTTCGTACCATTTTACTAATGGTTACCCAAGAATTTCTGTTTCTCGCCCAATTGGAAATAGTGTGGCAGTCTTTGGTCTAGATATCTACTTTTCAACAATCCGACCAGACAGCAATACTGGAATATATGACATTTCTGACTCTGTAACTGGTTTGTGGAATGATGCTCGTGCACGGATTAGTAACTATAATAATACGTACGTACAAAATGCGGGGTTTACTGGAACGCCAACGAAGTACTACAGGGTTGTCTCTGCCCAGG
Organism: uncultured Gammaproteobacteria bacterium; assembly: GCA_964493065.1. GTDB lineage: Bacteria > Patescibacteriota > Patescibacteriia > PEXW01 > PEXW01 > JBAYJA01. Next base: position 16,928 of record CAZBMC010000008.1, on the reverse strand, counting down.
AGGTTTGCAGGTATACAAACGGTACAGTTCAAGAGTCGATCATTCCGCAGAATAATGGTTTTGATTGTCAGCAGTATGTTGTGAAAACTCTTGGGCTTGCAGCAGCAACAGGAATTAGCAAAGTAGGAGCATTCATCACTAGTGAAGTGCGTTGGCCCACTCCTACCAGCAGCACCAAAGCAGTTTACCAAACGTACGTCTATGATTGGTTGGCGCTCTAAAAAAGTACCACAAGCGCACGGCTTCACCCTCATTGAGGTGATTGTCACCATGGCACTTTTCTCTATGACCGTGCTCATGGCAGTCACGTTATTGGTAGTTTTTATCCAGCAGCAGCGTCGGGCGGTTTCCCAAGAGCAGCTGCAGAACGACATCCGAGCAGTGATGGAACGAATGACCACGGAACTTCGGGAGGGGCGCATTGACTACGATTACTATGTCAGCACGTTTCCGCTTGTGCCCAAAAAACTTTTTGATGCACTTGATGGACAGGGAGACAATGCTTTAGTATTGGTCGACGTATTGAATCAACGAGTAATGTACCGGGTGAATGCAAACGTGCTGCAGCGGTGTGCGCCAACGGCTACGTTGGATTGCACTGGAACAGATGTGTGGGAAAATATTTCCCCTAGTTCGCTGCAAGTACAGGCGTTCACTTTTTACATTTCACCTTCGCATGATCCATTTGCAAATCTGACACCACTTGTGTGTGGAACGGCGGGTGATCCTCCCGTTCCAGATGATGCGGACTGTACAATACGCTGGGGTACGATTTGCGCAGCCTTGGATAGTACCGGTGTCCCAATGAATCGCTGCGCTTTGCGGCGGGGGAATGATACCATCCAGTCCTGCTACTGTGTCCCACAGCAGTTGAACGGGCTTTCACCTCTCCACCCCCGGGTGACATTTAGCATTCAGGCGCAGCGGACTGTGGGGCAGAATACCGTCAGCGACATTTTCCAGACCACGGTTGCTAGCCGGCTTTTCCAGAACATTGAACGGTTGAACCAATATGCGCCGTAAGCACCTCACATCAAAGCGAAAAGGCGTGACGCTGATTTTGGCGCTCATGGTGATGAGCGCAGTCATTGCTATTGGCATTACCATTGTGGCTATTGTGGTTTTCCAAACACGGATTAACGCCACCACCACCCAGGGGCAGCAGGGGTATTATGCCGCCGAGTCGGGGATTGAACAGGCGTTGAGCAAGGTAGTTGGCCTGCGGAGTGGATCATTAGCTGCTGCAGAATCAGAACTTAAGGATTCCGTTGCACCTTCGAACTCACCTTACCCCTTTAATTTAGACCTCACAACTGCAGTGTCCAGCGGGACAGTGGTACAGAAAGAGCTGAAGCAGAACCAAAGTGCAATTGTGGAGATCTATGATGTGGATGATTCGATTACACCCTCACCAAACTTGAACACCGCTGGACTATGTGTTTATGCTGAAGGATCTGGCGATGAAATATTAGAAATTAGCTGGGTTGCTTGGCTAGAAAATACTGGTGTTGTGTCTGCTACGCAAAGGGCGCTTGTCGCCCATTCTGAATTTTCTCTGCCAAATTGTGTTATCCCTAGCGGAACATTTAGTGGTTTTCGGGTCCCTCTCACTCAATTTTACCCAGCCTTCCCTGGGAACTATGCTGGTTTTCGGGTACGCATAACCGCCCTTACCCCAAATGCGGGGAATGGCGATGTAACGAATTTGACTATCAACAGTTCACCCCAGCTTAATTCCCACCTCCGGATCAAATCCACCTCGCGAACTGCATTTACTAATCAGCAGCAGGCTTTGTTGGCAATAGTACCGTGGTCTGTTCCACTGTCATCGCTTTTCGACTTTGTCATTTTCAGCGAACGGAATTTGACCAAGAATTTGCCACAGTCAAAGTCAGATGAGATACGAACCTTTGGTCCGTATGCGTTTACGACGCCTGGATCATGGCAGGATGCGGCGAGTACGGATCAATCCATTGACAGTGCAATCGTGAATCCGTTCCTCACTTGTAACACAGCGCAATGTCAGTATTACATTCGGGTGATCAATAACACGGGCATCCAACAAAATTATACTGTTCAAGTTCAAGAAAATAACAACCCGATACCACCCTCGCAAAATGCAAATTATCTTGCAAGTGGAGCTTCATGTATTCTTCCTACGTCGTACACATTTAACACGGGTGGCCATCCACCATCACCCGCGATTCAAATTCAGTTTAGTGCGAATGCTCAATATCAAATACTCAGCCATGTAACCTATAAAGATCCTACAGAAGGACCCTGCGTTCAGTGATGTCTAGGGGATGAATTCAGTAATATTCACTGTCTCCTGGTTTACTGAGATAATCAGCGCATGAAACTTCTGGGGTAGTAATCCACCCAGCGCATTTTGCGGTGGTTGGCCGCCGCCGGCAGAGACGGTAACCGGAACTGACTTCGTGGGTTTGTTCGTGCTGTCCCAACTTACCGTCAGCGGGAAGTCAATGCGCGTGTGCACGTGGCCATTGAAAATGTGGTTAACTTTGTACTTTGCGATGATACTGAGGAACCGCGTATTGCTCTTGCGGGACGTGCGGGTTTCATCATCACCCAGGATATCCGCCAGCGGGTAGCCAAAGGGCCGGTGGTAGGCGAGGATGGTCATTTTGTCTGGCTGCACAGCGGCCAAATCTTTTTCTAGCCAGTCTAGTTCCTCATCAGGGAAACCAACTTTGCGTTCAGCGTTGTCCAGCAGCACTAGGTGGACGTTGCCAATATCTAAAGACCGCCACTGCGCGGCGTACACCGCGTCCCAGTTTTTTCGGTCAGGGTCGTCAATAATGTCGTGGTTGCCAGGGACGGCGTATACGGGAATAGTCAGGCCAAGTTCCTGGTGGAGCGCTTTGAGGGCGGCGTGCTCTTCGGCTGTGCCATTCGCTGTGGCATCACCCAGGTGGAGGAGGAATTGCACCTCGTCATTTTTTGCAATTTGAGATATCAAGCTACGGTAGGCTGGGTTGTCTCCTTCATTATCACCAATGACGGCAAACTGCAGGCTTTCTTCGTCGTTTCCATCAACTTCAGTTTGCGGAGTGGAGGTGGTTGGATTGAGGACAGGCCGCAAATGCCAGCCCAAAATGACCAGGGCAACCAAGCTGGCGCACGCAAGCACAATGAGGATTCTGCGGTATACTACATGCATGGTTTTCCTAGCATACCGTGAAGTACGAGACTTGCCTACCTGAAGACGTATGACCAAAGCAGAAGCCAAAATTCGCATTGCCAAACTCCGCCAGGAGATTGACCACTATCGGTACCAGTACCACGTCTTGGACAAGTCCGACATTTCGGATGCCGCCCTGGATTCCTTGAAGCACGAACTGCAAGCCCTGGAAGAGCAGTTCCCAGATTTGCTCACCCCAGACTCACCCACCCAGCGCGTGGGCGGCAAACCCTTGGCGAAGTTCACAAAGGCACCGCACCAGGTACCCATGCTCTCGTTGAATGATGTCTTTAGTCCAGAGGAAGTGGCGGCATGGGACACGCGTATAAAGAAGCTCTTGCCGCCGAAGCAAACTTTTGGGTACTTTGCGGAATTGAAAGTGGACGGGCTGGCGCTGAGTTTGACGTACCAGGACGGCGTGCTCACCCGTGCGGCAACGCGCGGTGACGGCCGCGTGGGGGAGGACGTGACCCAGAACGCAAAAACCATTGACGCCATTCCTTTGCGACTGCGGCAGACCAGCCGGAAACTTCCAGCAATCGTGGAAATCCGCGGCGAGGTATTCATGCTCCGCAAAGTGTTTGATGCGCTGAACCAGCAGCAAGCGGCAGCTGGGCAGCCGCTGTACGCCAACCCCCGGAATGCCGCGGCCGGCGCAGTCCGCCAGCTTGACCCCAAAATCACCGCAAGCCGGAAACTCTCCTTCTTGGCGTATGACATGGTCACGGACATTGGACTGCGTACGCACGCCGAAGTGCACGCGGTTTTGGCTGAACTAGGCTTTTCCAGTGGCAAGCACAATCGGCTGTGTTCAACCCTTGCCGAGGTTGAGCAGTACCATAAAGATATCGACAAGGTGCGGGCGAAGTTACCATTCTGGATGGATGGGAATGTGGTGAGCGTGAATGAACTTGCGTTGGTACGCCAACTTGGGGTGGTTGGGAAAACGCCCCGTGGTGCCATTGCGTACAAGTACCCGGCGGAGCAAGCCACCACCGTGGTGGAAGACATTGCCGTGCAGGTTGGCCGAACCGGGGCGCTGACGCCTGTGGCGCACCTTCGGCCTGTGCAGGTTGCAGGTTCCACCGTGTCCCGCGCGACGCTGCACAACCTGGATGAAATCCGCCGCTTGGACGTGCGGGTGGGTGACACAGTCATCATCCAAAAGGCTGGGGAAATCATTCCAGACATTATCCAAGTCCTGCCTGCGTTGCGGCCCAAGGGTGCACCGGTGTTCACCATGCCAAAGCGTTGTCCCACCTGCAATGCGGCCGTGCTGCACCCGGACGGTGAGGTTGCGTACTACTGCACCAACAAAAAGTGCTTTGCCCAGCAAATGGAAAACCTGCAGCACTTCGTGGCTAAAACCGCGTTCGACATTGTTGGTCTGGGTCCCAAGATTTTGGAGCAGCTCTGGAATGCAGATCTCATTCGCACACCCGCTGACATTTTTACACTCACAGAGGCAGACCTTGCGCCCCTGGAACGTTTTGCCGAAACGTCAGCGAAGAAGCTCATTGCGAGTATTCAGGCCAAGCAGCAAGGCGTGGAATTCTGGCGGTTCATCAACAGTTTGGGCATTCGGCATGTGGGTGAGCAGACCAGCCGTGCGTTTGCCCTGCAATTCCGGACGTTGGCAAAACTGCAGCAGGCATCTTTGGAAACCCTCCAAGCTGTTCCGGACGTGGGCTTGGTGGTGGCTGAGAGTGTGCATGCGTACTTCAAAGATCCAGAGACCAAGAGCATGCTCAAGGCATTGACCAGCCGCGTGCGCCTTCTCCCCGTCGTCCTGCCCAAAGTCGTTGGCCAGTTGGCTGGGAAAAGTGTGGTTGTCACTGGGACGCTGGAACACTTTAGCCGCGATGCAGCCAAGGAAGCAATTCGCAGTGCGGGCGGGAAGTGGACAGACAGCGTGAGCAAGAAAACCGACTACGTGGTGGTGGGGGAGAATCCAGGTTCAAAGGCTGCGAAAGCGAAGACCTTAGGGGTGCACATCCTTACAGAGCAAGCTTTTGCGAAGCTGGTTTCAGCACGGTAAGCTGGGCTGAGCGGAAGAGTTTTTGATGATATACTGCAGGTATGCAACTTACCCCTGAAGAAGTCGAAAAATTAGCGAAACTGAGCCGTTTGGAACTTACCCCGGGAGTTCGGGAGCAATTTGCCAGCCAGCTGACGAAGATTGTGGACTACGTTGACCAGGTGCAGCAACATGAAGCTGCAGCGGCCGAGCACATTGACCGGAAGACAATTGATGCCACATCACTTGCCCAGGATGTAGTGCAGGATACTGCAACTGATCCGTTGTTGGATTTGGCAGCCAAGCGGGAGGGTCGTTCCATTGTTGCGCCTGGAGTGAAGTCGTAACTATGGATCCACGCCGTCTCTCCATTGCTGAACTCCACGCCGCCTATGCCAAAGGCGAATTGAGCGTGGAAGCGGTCACTGGTTCGTACCTGGATGCCATTGACCGGCATAACACTTCCGTTGGCGCATTCCTGCAGGTTTTTGGCAGCCAAGCAATCCAGCAAGCGGAAGCCTTGGATGCGCGGCTTCGCGCGGGGGAAAAACCCGGCGGATTGTTTGGCGTACCCATTGCTGTAAAAGACAATCTTTGTCTTACGGGAACACGCACCACAGCTGGATCCAAGATTTTGGAGCGGTACATTGCACCGTACACAGCAACGAGTGTGCAACGTGTACTGGATGCTGGCGCAGTGGTGGTTGGGAAAACGAACCTGGATGAATTTGCCATGGGCTCGTCAACGGAAAATTCCGCCTACCAGAAGACCACCAACCCCTGGGATGCGGCGCGGGTACCCGGTGGTTCTTCGGGTGGTTCCGCAGCTGCCGTCGCTGGTAGCCAAGCCTTGGTTGCGCTGGGGTCTGATACCGGTGGGTCCATTCGCCAACCCGCCAGTTTCTGCGGCACCGTGGGACTGAAGCCAACCTACGGCCGTGTTTCGCGGCATGGACTCATTGCCCTGTCTTCATCGCTCGATCAAGTTGGGCCCTTTGCTCGTTCGGTGGCTGACGCTTTCCATCTGTACACTGCGATTGCGGGGGTTGATCCACTGGATGCCACAACCGTGCAGGCGCCAGCGTATGATGCGTTGGTTTTGGAAAAAGGGTTTCGGGGGTTAACCATTGGTGTGCTGGACACGGACGTGGCTGGGATGGATGAAGAAGTGATCAGCCGGATTACTGAAGCCACGGCCGCCATGGAAAAAGCTGGGGCAACCATCAAGAAGATCTCGCTGCCGCTCTCCCGCGCCAGTTTAGCGGTGTACTACCTGATAGTCTCTAGCGAGGTGTCATCCAACTTGGCGCGGTACGATGGGGTTCGGTACGGTGGTACTGGACAGGCCCGCAAAGGCAATTACTGGGAAACCAGCATGGCAGAACGGACGCAGGGTTTTGGGGATGAAGCACAGCGACGTATCCTCCTGGGTACGTACACGCTCTCAGCCGGGTACGCTGACCGGTATTACAAACGAGCCTTGGAATTACAACGCGCCATAGCGGCGGAGTTCGTGCAGGCGTTCAAGAATGTGGACGTACTCTTTGGTCCAACCTCGCCGTCTGTTGCATTCAAACTGGGTGAAAAGTTTAATGACCCACTGACCATGTACCTCTCAGACATTTTTACGGTACCGGCGAATATCGCCAATGTGCCCGCCCTTTCTCAGCCCATTGGATTTGGGCAAAAGGTGCCGGTTGGCGGCCAATTCATTGGTCCCAGCTTCCGGGAAGATCTGGTTTTCCAAGCGGCCGCCGCCCTGGAACGAGAATTACCATTTGCAAACCTCGCTGCCCCGCTTGCGTGAAACGCAGCGCTCTGCTATCCATTCAGTATGGCTACGAATCAAAAACCCACAGTCGTTCTCATTGAAGATGATCCGCTGATTGCGGAAATGTACACCGCAAAGTTTACCAAAGAAGGTTTTGACCTGCAGCATGCGGCTGATGGTCAGGCGGGCTTAGATTTGCTGAAGACCGTGACGCCCCAGGTTGTCCTGCTGGATATCATCATGCCCAAGCTCGATGGTTTCCAAGTGCTCCAAGCATTGCGCAAGGAGCCGAAGTACGCCAAGCTGCCCATCATCATGCTCACCAACCTGGGCCAAGAAGAAGATGTGCAGAAGGGCCGGCAGTACGGCGCAACCGACTACTTCATTAAGACGAATTTTACCCCGGCCGCCATTGTCGATAAAGTGCGTGCCGTTCTCGCTAAGCAGTAATGCCCATTCCTATGACGAAAGCAGTGCATCCCAAAGAAGAGCGAACCCTGGTGCTGGTAAAACCCGACGGTGTGAAGCGCGGGTTAACCGGAGAAATCATTCGCCGGTTTGAACAGCGGAATCTCAAGGTCATTGGCTTGAAGATGATTTGGGCCACGAAGGATGAAATGCACAAGCACTACCCCAACGATGATGCTTGGTTGACGCGCGTGGGGGAGAAAACGGCCAAGACCTATGAGAAGTACGGCTATGATTTGCAAGGTGAACTTGGTACTACGGATCTTCTCGCAATTGGGAAAATGGTCCGGGGGTGGTTGCTGGACTTCATGACCAGCGGCCCGGTGGTGAAGATGGTTGTCCAGGGTGTCCACGCCGTGGACATGGTGCGGAAGATTTGCGGCGTGACCATGCCGTACATGGCAGACATGGGCACCATTCGTGGCGACTACTCGGTTGACTCTGCCGCCGCCGCGAACAAGGAGAAGCGCTCAGTTCACAACCTTGTCCACGCTTCAGAAACCCCAGAAGAAGCAGCAAATGAACTTGGGAACTGGTTCACCCCAGAAGAAATCCACGGCTACAAGCGGATGGAAGAGGACATGCAATTCTAGGGGAAGCCATAAAGCTGTAGGACTTTTACCAATAAATACAGTTTACCCAAGCCCGCCCTTACTAGGGCGGGCTTGACATTGCGCACTCGACTATTCTAGGGTTAGCTGTTCGTGATTGGAAAGAAATGGAAAACATCGCACCCAAAAAGTGAGGTTTATGTGAATGCCACGGTAGAACTTTTCAGAATCCCTTGTCCGCACGCTGCAAATTCGAAAATTCCTTCTGGAAAAAGATGCCCTGATTATCATCCACTTTCGCCTAAAGGAGTAAAAGCACTCCTTGATTACGCGAAGGAAAATTGCGGAAATAGCGGGATTGTCGCAGCAGTGCAAGTCCGGTTGACGCAGGCTATTCCAGGAATGACGTGCCCTAAGCCAATAAGGGGGAAAGTGGCAAATAGAAGTGAAAAACTAGATCAGGTTTACATAACTGGTTACAAAACCGGCGGTACACCTGAATTGGTCCACGTCATTGTCGCAATCTTGCAGCCTTGGCGTCACACATTGAACTTCGCGTCCTACAATAGTGTAGGACGCTTTTCATTTTTTTGGGTCCCCGCAGATGTGGCGCGCACCCTGAGCGAGTCTGACGAGTCGAAGGGGAGCACGCGTCTGTGGGGTTAAGCGAGGCTTCGAGCGAACGGTGAAGCACCGACACGTATTTGCGGGTCGGGCGAAACTGTGAGCTCGAAACGAGCTGGTCGGGGTAGTGGGACTTGAACCCACGACCTCATGCACCCCATGCATGCGCGCTAGCCAACTGCGCCATACCCCGTTTTTGTGTGCTAAAAAATCAGCACCTTTGGAGTGTAGAATGAATACCGAAAAAAGCAAAGGGTTACCCTTGTGCGTTTGGCGTTGTGACAAGGTACACGACCCCAGCCTTGTCATCCGTCATGTACAGTCGTCCGTCAGCCGTTGGCAGCACGTCCACGGGTCGGCCTAGTGCGCCATCTGCAGTGAGCCAGCCAGCAATGAAATCATGCGTGTCACCGGCTGAGCCATCGGCGTTGATATCAATCCGCACCACTTTGTACCCCGTGGGTTGCGTGCGGTTCCACGAGCCGTGGTAGGCGACCAGCAAATCGCCGCGCATATCCGCTGGCCAGGATTCTGTATCCGGAATGAACGCCAGACCAAGCGGCGCAGAGTGAGCTTGGAGGTTGATGTGCGAAGGGACCGCTGTGGCACAACGTGTTGCAGCATTCCGGCTGAAGTTCGTGTCCGCCACATTCTTTCCGTAGCAGAAAGGCCAGCCGTAGAATTTTCCGGCTTCCAGAATGTTCACCTCATCTGGCGGGAGATTGTCACCCAGCAAGTCCCGGCCGTTCTCGGTTGCCCAGAGTTTCCCGTCAGCAGGGCGGAAAGCTAGGAACGCGGCATTGCGCAGGCCAGTGGCGAACACTTTGAAATCAGAACCATCGCGGTTCAGGGAGTAGACCGTTGCATTCTGTTGGTTCGACTCGTTGCACACATTGCAGCTGGAACCAATGCTCACGTATAGCCGTTTGTCCGGACCAATAGCCAGAGTCCGACGGTTGTGGTTATTCCCCTCAGGCAAGTCCACCAGCTTTTCCAGGGGCGCGTCCGAGTTCAAACGCGCTTTGCTAATGCGGCGTTCTTCTGCAATGTAGAGAATGTTTGCTTCATCTGGGTCAAATACCAAACCGTGTGGGTTGCTGAGTTTTTGGAATGGTGCTGAGGTTTCTTTCAACTTGCCCGCCTCCAGCGTGAGTTTGGTCACCTTCCCTTCACTCAGTTGGCTCACCCACAGGTTCCCTTCGGCATCTTGCGCAATATCCCGCGCACCCACCAGAAGTTTGGCAAAAACGTTTATGGAAAAACCTGCAGGTAAGGTGAGAGGGAAACCAGTGGCGTTGTGCGAGACTTGGGTCGACACATTTGCATTTGCGGTTGGTGTGGTGTTCGTTGCCTGGGTATTCGTGGTTTGAGTGTTGGTATTTTCCAAGAGCTCAACAATATTTTCAGGCGCAGGTTGGATTGCTGGGCCAGCCCCGCGGAAGTTCCGGTACGCGAATACCCCCAGAGCAGTAAGGCCAAGGGCAAAGACGGTGATGATGGTAATAACAGCCAAACGACGCGGCATGCCCTTACTGTACTTGAATATCCTGGTTCAGCAAAGTGTTCTGATCTTTGAAGTGAAACGTACCTTGGATATTTTTTCCTTCCAATAGCAACGGCAGCCAGAAGATATCGTCAGGCCACATGTCTGCATAAGGGACCGCATCGTGAGTGAACCACTGTGGCCGCATTTCTTCAGACTCCTGTGGCTCACCGGAAAAGTGGGTGGTACTAAAAAGGTGAACAACCAAAGTTTCATCTGGCTTTTCTGCAAACGAAAAACGGAGCACGCCTCGTGCTTGGAGTTTTTCTGTGGTAATCCCAACCTCTTCTTGTAGTTCTCGCAAAGCCGCTGCTTCCACTGTTTCAGCTTCCTGTACCTTCCCACCAAACCCATTCCACCGGCCTTCGCCAAACCCACGCTTCTTCATACCCAGCAGGATCTGCGTATCGTTGTAGACCACAACGAGAGTGAGATGTTTTTCGGTCATGGGGGGAGTATACCCTTTCTGTCATTCTAAGTCCTGCATTGTGCGGGACGAAGAATTTCCGAATAATGCGCAAACTTCGAAGACTCAGAATGACAGAAAAGTGAATTTGACAAAGTAGTTCCCAGTGCTACATTGTTCTCATCCGCAGCGAGGACTAGCCACCTCCCTGCTTCTCCCTGGTGTCCTGGAGTGACATGGATACGGCTGCCGCGTGTATTGTCAGAGCGCACATTGCTCTGTGCTAGCACAATACCCGCGGCTATTTTTTTGTCCGCACGAAAGCCCGTTTTCCATTCTTGGACAATCTTCGTTCAATTTCCGGATGTCGCTTCAGGTACGCGGCGAGTTGGCCTGGCAAGGCGTGCGCAGGGACAGTGACGTGTACCCGGCGTGGAACCATTGCGCGAATTTCTTTTGCGATGATCCCAAAGTGCGTACAGGCTAAGAGCAGCATGTCGAGGTGGGCAAACTTCGGTTTGAGCGAGTGCAGGGTTGCCTGAATACGGCGCGCTTTTCCAGATTCGACGGCGAGAACGAGTTCGGATGAAGGTATACCCACAACCTGGGTGCCAGGAAATCGATGTTTGATTTCTGTTTGAAAAACTTTTGACCGGATGGTGCTCGGTGTTGCCAAGATGCCGATACGCTTCCCTCTGTACTCTTCGACGTGCTCGATGGTTGGAATGACAATGCCCAGTACCCTCCGGTCAGGGTAGTGCTTGGGAAGCCACTGCTGCTGGATTTTCCGCAAAGCTTGAGCAGACGCGGTGTTGCAGGCGAGAATCACGAGTTTGCAATCGTGGGTGAAAAGATATTGGAGTGCCTGCGTTACGAGTTTGTAGATTTGCGCGGGCGATTTGGTGCCGTAGGGGAGATTTGCCGCATCGGAATACGCCAGGTAATCATACCGGGGTAATTTTTTCACAATGTGCCGGAGGACGTGGATGCCTCCCAGACCGGAGTCAAAAATGCCGATGTTCATGGGAGGATAAAGTATACCAAATTATTTATTTTGAAAGACGCAAAAACGAAAAAGAAGGGGCGTCGTCGGACGGCCCTTCTTGCGTTCAAGAGTTAAATTCTTCTACCTATGCTGTTCCGATGGTTTCCCCCCAAGAAGTTGGCATAAGCCGGATCCAAACGGATATTGTGCATAGCTTGGGTACGAACGACCGCACCTCTTCCATGATTTTATCACGGCGCTTGTCTAGATCATCCAGTCGGTCTTGAAAATTGTGCGCGTCGATCACAATTGCGACATCGTAGTTGGTCACTTCGTAAGTGAATGACTGGGAAGACCAAACATCAACTTCTTGGGACGTCAGTGGACCTTGAGCACTGCCGAGTGCGTCTGAGACGATTTTCGGCAAGGCCTGGTTTAACTTTGTAAACTCGTCACTGTCTACTTTAAAAGGATTGCGTTTGGTAAGTACTAATGGCACTATGTTCCTCCTTTAAAAGGGTTTTCGTTAGTAGTTGATTTTAATGAATGTACCAACTTATTACTAATCTGCATTTGTGTCAAGTTATTACCGTTAATGATTCTTTCAAGGAAATCAAAAAACCACCCAGTGGTGGTAAAACCAATCAGCTCAATTTGCGGTTATTTCGCAGGAACTGCTGCTTTGGCTGCAGCCTGGGTCACTTGCTTCGCCTGCGTCCGCACGCACGACGTGCAAGCCACCACCCGTTTTCCTTTGAGGAAAAGGGTTTGGAGGTTGACATGCTGCCGGCGGATGGTAGCAATATTGGAGTGGCTTCGGCTATTCGCCTTCAGACTCCCTTTGCCGCAAATGGTGCAATTCCGTGCCATATAGGGTATGCTGGGTGCTGTGCCGGGAAGCCTACCATGTCTTTTTCGCTCAGGCAAGTCCATGACCGTATGCCGTTCCTCCAACTCCTTACCACCAATCCGTTAGAAGCCGTTGCCTGGGTTTTGGCCATCATTTTGGCCATCACCGTGCACGAATTTAGCCATGCCTTAGTAGCTTGGCTGCAAGGGGACTCCACGGCACAGCTGGAAGGTCGGGTGACGCTTAATCCCATTGCGCACGTGGACCCAGTTGGTTTCATTGCCCTCATTTTGGTGGGTTTTGGCTGGGGGAAGCCAGTTCCCTTCAACCCGTATAATCTGAAAGCCAAGCGCTGGGGACCCGCGCTCGTTTCCCTGGCAGGTCCAGTTTCCAACCTCCTTGGCGTAATACTTTTTGGCTTGGTGCTTCGGCTCGTATTGCAATTTTCCACGTTGCCATCAGACAACTTGCTCATCACCTTCCTCATCCTGTGCGTCCAGTTCAACGTGGTGCTCATGCTCTTCAACCTTCTCCCAGTGCCGCCGCTGGATGGGTCAAAACTTCTGCAACTTCTCCCATCACGGTTTGACTATATCATCGAAAACCTCAATAAATACGGGTTTATTATCCTCCTCGCCGTGGTTTTGCTGGGCCAACCCATCCTCAGCCGGCTTTTTGGCAATGTCACGAATTTTGTCTTCAACCTATTTTTACGGGGTCTGTCGTAAGTCGAGTTGTTCCACTCTGGCCTTGACGTACCTGGTTCCCCGTGGTACGCTCAGCCCTGTTCTGAGGTTGCGGTTCCCCGCCCACGGATGAGCGAGGCGCTTTCTCACTAGCTACATTTTTGTACCATGCCAACAGTCAATCAGCTGGTCCGCCACGGACGGCATACAAACCTGAAGAAATCCAAGACTCCGGCCCTCCAGCCGGTGTTGAACGCTTTGAAGCGCCACCGGCATGAATTGCCGGAAGGCAGCCCGTTTAAGCGTGGCGTGTGTGTGAAGGTGACCACAACCACCCCTAAGAAACCAAACTCCGCCCTCCGCAAGATTGCGCGCGTTCGGCTGTCCAACGGTATGGAAGTCACGGCCTACATTCCCGGCATTGGTCACAACTTGCAAGAGCACTCCATCGTCCTCATTCGGGGTGGTCGGGTCAAAGACCTGCCTGGTGTGCGGTACCACATTGTTCGCGGTGTCTACGACACCCAGGGTGTGGCAAACCGTAAGCAGGGACGCAGTCTCTACGGAGTAAAAGCCAAGTAATATGCGCGGAAAACAAGCCACCCGACGTGTCATTGCCCCAGATCCGCTGTTCCAGAGCATTCCTCTGGCGAAGTTCATCAATTACGTCATGCAGCGCGGGAAGAAAACCGTGGCACAGAAAATTGTCTACGGCGCTTTGGCAATAGTGAAAGAGAAGACGGGCAAGCCCGAAATGGAGAGTTTTGACCTTGCCATCCGCAATGTCGCACCGGTGGTTGAAGTGAAAGCGAAGCGGGTGGGTGGTGCCAACTACCAAGTGCCAATGGAAGTCCGGGGCGATCGCCGCATGGCCTTGGCCTACCGCTGGTTGCTGGACGCCGCGCGCAACAAGAAGGGCAAACCCATGGCACAGAAGCTGGCGGCTGAACTGCTGGCGGCAATTGCGAATGAAGGTGATGCGGTGAAGAAGAAATTGGACGTGCACCGTATGGCTGAAGCTAATAGAGCTTTTGCTCACTTTGCGTAGCATAAGCATTACGAATTACGAAATTGGGAGCGAAAGTACGAAATACGAAAGAGCAATCAAGAGTTTGGCGGAATGATCTCGTTTTTCCAGAATTATGTTACAAAATCGTAGGAATACTCTTTGAAGTATTTAAGGAAATTGGCCCTGGTTTTCCAGAAAAGGTGTATCAACGAGCGGTGGCCAATCGATTACGACAGTTGCAAATCCCATTTTCTGAGCAAGTGAGAGCAGCGGTACCTGCCGGTGAGCAATTCGGTTATTACTTCCTCGATTTCCTTATAGATAAAAAAGTGGTTCTAGAACTTAAACGATCAAGCCGTTCCCTTAACCAAGATTACAAGCAAGTGAACACGTATCTTAAAGCTACTGGTTTGAAGTTAGGTATTCTCGCAAATTTTACACAGGTTGGTGTTGATTACCGACGTGTTGTAAATCTTCATTCGTAATTCGAAATTTCGTAGTATCTTTTCGTATTTCGTAAATCTATGCCCCGTGAATATTCTTTAGAAGACACCAGAAACATTGGCATCATTGCCCACATTGACGCTGGAAAAACCACGGTTTCCGAGCGTGTGCTGTTCTACACCGGCAAGAAGCACAAGATTGGTGAAGTGCACGAAGGCGCTGCAGAAATGGACTGGATGGAGCAGGAGAAAGAGCGCGGCATTACCATTACCGCCGCCGCAACCACCTGTTTTTGGAAGAACAAGCGCATCAACCTGATCGATACCCCAGGCCACATTGACTTCACCGTGGAAGTGCAGCGCTCCTTGCGCGTGCTGGACGGTGGTGTTGTCGTTTTTGACGGGGTGGCCGGTGTGGAATCCCAATCCGAAACCGTCTGGCACCAGGCAGAGAAGTTTGGCGTGCCCCGCATTTGCTTCATCAACAAGATGGACCGCATGGGTGCGGATTTCTACTACGACCTGAAGAGCATCCACGAGCGCTTGACCACCAATGCCCACCCACTGCAGCTGCCCATTGGCGCGGCCGAGACGTTTGTGGGTCTCGTTGATCTGTTTACCCGCAAGGCCTACATTTCCAAGGACGATTTGGGCAAAGAAATTGAAGAAACCGACGTACCGGCAGACATGAAGGACAAAGTGGAGGAGTACCGACACAGTCTCATCGAAGCCATTGTGGAGCAGGACGAAACCTTGCTCAACCAGTACTTGGAAGGGAAAGAGCCTGAGCTTGATGCCTTGAAGGCTACCCTTCGCAAAGCCTGCATTGCAAACAAGCTCGTCCCAGTGCTGTGCGGATCTGCGTTGAAGAACAAGGGCGTTCAAGCCTTACTCGATGCCGTCATTGACTACCTGCCAAACCCGCTGGACGTGCCGCCTGTGGAAGGGAAGCACCCCAAGACGGATGAACCAGTGTCCTGCCCACCGGATGATAGCAAACCGTTTGCGGGTCTGGTTTTCAAGATCGCCGCTGACCCGTTTGTGGGCAAGCTCGCATTCTTCCGAGTGTACTCTGGCATGCTCAAAGCTGGTTCCTACGTGCTGAACACCAGCACCGGCAACCAAGAGCGCATTGGCCGCATCGTCCGCTTACACGCAAACCACCGGGAAGACGTGAATGAGGTTTACGCTGGTGATATTGCCGCAGCCGTGGGCATGAAGAGCACCTTCACTGGTCAAACCATCTGCGACCCCGACCATCCGTTGGTTTTGGAAAGCATTGTCTTCCCTACGCCGGTCATTGATCTGGCAATTGAACCAAAGACCAAGGCTGATCAGGAGAAAATGGGTACTGCCATCCAACGTTTGGCTGAAGAAGACCCAACCTTCCGCGTGAAATTCAACGAAGAGACCAACCAGACCATTATTTCCGGCATGGGCGAATTGCACTTGGATATCATTGTGGACCGCATGAAGCGGGAGTTCAAAGTGGAAGCGAACGTTGGTAAACCCCAGGTCGCGTACAAGGAAACCATTAAAGGCACGGCTGAAGGTGAAGGCAAGTACATCCGCCAGACTGGTGGTCGCGGGCAGTACGGCCACTGCTGGGTGAAAGTGGAACCCAATGAAAAGGGCAAAGGCTACGAATTCATTGATGAAGTGACCGGTGGCGCCATTCCGCGTGAGTACATTCAGCCAATCAACAAAGGCATTCACGAAGCCCTGGAACGTGGTGTCATTGCCGGTTACCCCATGGTGGACGTGAAAGCCACGGTGTACGACGGTAGCTACCACGACGTGGACTCTTCCGAAATCGCCTTTAAAATTGCAGGTTCCATGGCAGTTCAGACCGCAGTGAAGAAGGCAACACCCGTCATTCTGGAGCCGATTATGAAGGTTGAAGTAGTCACCCCAGAAGCGAATATGGGTGACGTGATGGGTGATTTGAACTCCAAGCGTGCGCAAATTAAGGAAATGCGCGACCGCGGTTCCATGCGCGTTATTGATGCGGAAGTGCCACTGGCGGCCATGTTTGGCTACGCCACCAGCCTGCGCTCCATGACCCAGGGCCGAGCCTCCTACAGCATGGAATTTTCTCACTACGCTGAAGTCCCAAAGAACATTGCCGCAGAGTTGATTGCCAAAGCCGCCGGGGAAACCACCCGGGTGTAGCTGGAAAGTTGACACGAATCAGAAGATGTGTTGGAATGGCGTTTCAGAGGTTGAGACTTGCGCCATTTGCGAACCCCTGCTATACTCGCTCCTGCACCTGCAGGTTTGCCTGCAGGCTCAGCCGTAGTTACTTTTTCTCACTATTTTACTTCGCTAACCGTAACGACCATGGCAGACAAATTTGACCGATCAAAGCTCCAT
>CAZBMC010000007.1:14137-20173 GCA_964493065.1 uncultured Gammaproteobacteria bacterium | reverse complement strand
CACCAAACGGCCAGAGCATTCGCCTGACATTCTTCACCTCCACGGTGTACGTCGTATTCGGTAACCACGTATGCTCAGGCGTTATCGCCGCTTCCGTTGCTAAATGCCGTTGCTGGAGGAAATTGTGGTATGTCACCTGGGGCTGTGCCGCAGGGGTGATACCAACGTCGAGTTTTCGTTCCACTGGCCAGGCAAACTGTAACTCTAACGGGCTATCTATACGGTACAACCCTCCCTCTTGAAAACCAGTGAGGGACGGCATGGGTGGCCGGCTCGCCATGAAAAGCACTACGAGTACGGCAATGGAGATGAAACCAGCAATGCTAAATGTCCAGTGATGCGCTGGATGAATCCCTTCAAGTTTGCGGGTGAGGAAGTGAATCATACGAGCATGGTCACTAACTCAGCAAATTTCTTCCTGTCATTTCTTCTGGCACCGGCAAGCCTAGCGTTTCAAGGATCGTCACTGCGACATCGGAGAGAATACCCACTGGTTGCACGCTGGTGAGGGCCTGTGTCCCACCGGGAAGAAGGTACGGCGATGTGTCTTTCCACGCTTGACTGACCCCAATGAAAGGAACTGGGCTGGTGCTGTGCTCCTTATCAATGGAGCCGGTTTGCAAATTGAGTAACTCTTCCGCATTTCCGTGATCAGCGGTGATGAATGCCACACCATTCACGGCAAGCACTGCTTCGCTCACTCGCTGCAAACACTCATCAAGGATCTCCAAAGCTTCAATTGTCGCCTGCATATTCCCAGTGTGGGCAACCATATCCGCGTTCGCAAAATTCACCACGTAGAAATCGTACGCTGCTTTGGCGAGTTCCTTTTCCAAACGCTCGGTAATTTCCCGCGCGGCCATCGCTGGCTTCTGGTCGTAGGATGACACGTGCGGGCTGGGTATCAATACGTGCTCTTCCTTTGGGTACGCTTGCTCTTGGCCGCCATTGAAGAAGTAGGTCACGTGCGCGTACTTCTCGGTTTCCGCAATGTGCAGCTGCGAAAGCCCCGCATCAGCAATCACCCGCGCCACGGGGAAGGCAACCTGCTCTGGAGGGAACGCAACGGTTACTGGCAGGTCTTTATCGTACTCCGTCATGGTCACATACGTCAGGTTCTGCATGTACGGCCCCCGGTCAAACTTCTCAAACCCAGGCAACGTAAATGCTTTGGTCAGTTGCCGCATGCGGTCTGGCCGGAAGTTAAAGGTAATAACACTATCGCCATCCTGAATCGTCGTCAACGGCTTCCCTTGCTCATCCGTGATGA
The DNA here is from genome assembly GCA_964493065.1 of uncultured Gammaproteobacteria bacterium. Lineage (GTDB taxonomy): Bacteria > Patescibacteriota > Patescibacteriia > PEXW01 > PEXW01 > JBAYJA01. The sequence goes on along the minus strand of CAZBMC010000007.1, from coordinate 18,903 downwards.
CGGACGGCACGCACTCTTCGTCCAAAATGCCTTTGGCGTAACTCTGCTGAATCAACGCCAGTGGATCTGTTCCCTGCACGTCTGCCTTCCCATGAACCAACGCATCGTATGCTTTACTGATACGCTCCCAGCGATTGTCCCGATCCATTGCCCAGAAGCGGCCAGCAAGCGTGGCAATGCACCCGACCCCTGCTTCTTGGATATGCTGCTGCAGCTTCGCAATGAAATTTTCCGCGCTCTTGGGAGGCGTGTCACGGCCATCCAAGAAGGCATGGACGAATACCTTGGATACTCCTTCACGCTTGGCAAACTCCAGAAGCGCGTACAAATGCTCATTAAAACTGTGCACGCCACCGGAGCTGACCAACCCCATGAGGTGGAGCTGCGAATTCCGCTGCTTCACGTTCGCAACCGCCTGCAGAAATGCTGGATTGGAGAAGAATGAGCTGTCCGCAATAGCTTTATTAATTCGGGGCAAATTTTGGTAGACAATTTTCCCGGAACCAAGGTTAATGTGCCCCACTTCAGAATTACCCATTTCTCCCCATGGTAACCCCACAGATTCACCCGACGCTTGCAACGCCATAGTTGGGAAATGCGTGCACAACGATTCGTACGCCGGGAGTTTTGCCATGCTAAACGGGTTGCTCCGGGAAACAGGTGCAAGACCCCAACCATCAAGGATGACGAGGACAACTGGCCGGTTCTTCGGAGTAATGGTATCTGGCATACCTTAGGTGCAGAGCAAACTCTTCCCAGTCATTGCCGTGGGTTGCGACGTATTCATGAGGTGGAGAATGGTTGGCGCGATGTCTGCGAGGCGACCAGTTTTCTGCAATCGGATTTTCTTCAGGTGCGGTCCAACGACGATGAACGGAACCGGGTTGGCAGAATGTTCAGTATCGACCTCGCCGCTGCGGACATTCTTCAATTCTTCAATGTTTCCGTGGTCAGCGGTAATCACCAGTGTTCCTTTTACTTTCTTAACAGTAGCGGCTAACCTACCCAGCGCTGTATCCACCGCTTCGACCGCACGTACCGATGCGTGAAAATGGCCGGTGTGCGCAACCATATCCGGTGCCGCAAAATTGACGGCGATGAAATCGTGCGCACGCTGCTGGATATCTCGCTCCACGCGTCGAACTAGTTCAGCCGTCGACATTGCGGGTCGTGTATCGTAGGTCATGACTTTGGGGGAAGGGACGAGCACCCGGTCTTCGCCCGCAACGGCGTGGTCATACCCACCGTTGAAGAAGTAGGTCATGTGCGCGTACTTCTCACTTTCAGAAAGGTAGAGCTGACGGTACGCTTTCAGCGCGATAGGCAACGTATCATTGATGTCCCGGCTGGGAAAGGCCGAGAGCACCCCAGGAAGATCAGGGCCAAAATCCGTCATGGCAACGAAAACGAGGTTCTTCACGACTTTCTTCCGTCGGAAACCACTGAAATTTGGCTGCACGAAAGCTTTGGTTAGTTGCCGGGCACGGTCACTCCGAAGGTTGAAGAAAATAATTGAATCATTATTCCCAATCGTCATGGGTTTCGGCTTGTCTTTTGTAATGACGGTTGGCTGAATGAATTCGTCGCTCTCATTGCGGTTGTACGCTTCAAGAATAGCCGCGTCCGCTGACGCAGCACGGAGCCCTGTGCCAAGCGTAAGCATGTCGTACGCACGTTCAATGCGGCGCCAGTGCAAGGCTCGGTCCATGGCAATGTACCGACCGCAGACGGAAGCAATGTTCGTGTGATGCAACGTTCGTTCTAATTTTCGCAGTAGCTTAATTGCAGAAAAACGTGGGCTGTCCCGACCATCCGTAAACAAGTGGATTGCCACCCGTGGCAATTTGGAAAGGTGTGCGTACGTCAGGAGCGCAAGCAGGTGGTCTGGGTTTGCGTGCGCACTCTGCGCGTTGCCCAGCATACCCATCAAGTGCAAGGTGGAATGATGCTTCTGCACGTGGCGAACCGCACGCTGGAACGCTGTATTCCGAAAGAACGACCCATCACTGATGGAGCGAGAAATGTACACTGCGTCCTGCAGCACAACGCGACCAGCACCAATATTCAAGTGCCCGGCTTCGGAGTTCCCATCCTGCCCGCGCGCTAAGCCAACGTCCTTCCCGCTGGCCTGCAATTTCGTCCAGGGTGACGTACGGAGGAGCCGGTTGTAGTGTGGGGTTTTCGCAACCGAAATTGGGTTCCAGGTACCTGGTTTCCCAATTCCCCAGCCATCCATGATGACCAGGACGAGCGGGAGCTGGGTTTTTACCACTTGGCAGCGCTCAGGCATGGAGGTCGTGCCAAATTTCCAAGAGCCGGTTGTACTTCGCCAAGCGTTCGCCCCGAGACAGTGAACCAGCTTTCAGGTAGTCCGCGCCCACTGCTACGCTCAGATCAGCAATGGTCGTATCTGGCGTTTCCCCGGAACGATGCGAAATGATGACTTTGTACCCTGCCTTTTGTGCCATGCGAATGGCGTCAATGGTTTCCGAAAGCGTGCCAATCTGGTTCACCTTGATGAGAATTGCGTTTGCCACGTTCTCTGTAATCCCGCGTTGCAACCGTTGCACATTGGTGACGAATAGATCATCACCCACGACCATCATCCCAGCTTTGCCAAGGGCGGCGGTGTGCCCTGGCCAATGCTCCCAATCATCTTCGCCTAAACCATCTTCAACGGAGACTAAATGATGCTTTGTACCCCACTCCTGGTACAATGCGGTCAGTTGGTCAGCACTTAGATTCTGCCCTTCCAGCGCTAGTCGGTACGTCCCATCGGGCTGCTGAAATTCACTTGCTGCCGCATCCATGCCCAAGAAGACGTCTGCGCCCAAGCTTTGCCCAGCATGCGTTATTGCATCGGTTAGTAACTGGAATGGCTCACTATTGCTTGATACGCGTGGCGCGTACCCGCCTTCGTCACCAACCAAGGTTGGCAAATTTTTCCCTTTCAGGACTTTTGCCAAACTATGGAAGACTTCTGCTGCTTTCTGCAGTTGCTCTGGAAAATCTCCAGGGGCAGGAATGAGCATGAACTCTTGGAACGACAAGCCGGAATCAGCATGTACGCCGCCGTTAATGACATTGCACATGGGTGTGGGGAACCGAAAGGCGTCAGCCGGATACCCATACTGTTGCGCAAGGAAACGGTAGAGTGGCTGCTTGGCAGCTCCAGCCGCCGCATGCGCAACGGCAAGGGAAACACCCAAGCATGCATTTGCACCAAGGTTGGATTTATTGTCAGAACCATCCGTCGCTCGAATCTTCTGATCAACAGTCAGCAAGCTATCAACCGTCATACCCACAATTGCCTGTGCCAGCGGTCCTTCAATATTCGCAACTGCCTTCCGAACGCCTTTTCCTCCGTACCGTGCTGCATCACCATCTCGAAGCTCCAGAGCTTCGTGACTACCGGTGGAAGCGCCAGATGGCACGGCAGCAGTCCCAACGGTTCCATCGTCCAGCGTTACCGAAACCTGCAACGTAGGATTTCCACGAGAATCCAGAATTTCTAAAGCGCTGATTGAAGTGATGGTGGGCATAGAAAAATTATTCCGATTGTAGGAGTGGGACAATGCCCGGTAGGGTTTTCCCTTCTAAGAATTTCAGCATGGCACCACCGCCAGTGGAGGCGAAGGTAATGTTTGCACCCAAACCCAGCGCGTGCACAGCGTCCAGAGTCTCACCGCCACCCACAACCGTCGTGGCGGATAAGCCCGCAACGTACTGCGCAATGGCGTCAGTGCCTTTCGCAAACTGCGGTAGCTCAAAGTACCCCATGGGACCATTCCACACCACCGTCGCGGCTTGCTGCAAAATGAGCTTGTACAGTTCAACGGTCTCCGGCCCAATATCCAGGATCAGCTGATCATCTGGCACATTCCCAACGGCTACTGTCTGCTCGGGTGCATCCGGTTCTAAGGAGTGCGCTATGACCACATCTACCGGAATGCGCAGCTTATTCGTCGTGAGGGTGAGATCTTTCACAGCCTCCACCATACTTTCCTCAACGAGTGACTTACCAACTGCCACCCCTTGCGCTTTGAGGATGGTGTTCGCCAGTGCACCACCGAGCAACAGGTAGTCAACGTGCTCCAGCAATGCGCGGATGACCGGCAGCTTGGTGGAAATTTTTGCACCACCAATAATCCCAACCAGCGGACGGTCTGGCGCTTGGAGAATGCGGTCTAAGTACTTCACCTCTTTTTCCAGCTGGAACCCAGCAGCGGCAGGCAGTAGACCTGCCAACCGGCCCAGAGACGCAACTGACCGATGGCACTCGGAGAATGCCTCGTTTACGTAGCAATCCCCCATTTTCGCTAGTGACGTCGCAAAAACTTGATCGTCCCCCTGCTCCCCCGGGTGGAAACGGAGGTTCTCAAACAAAGTAATATCCCCTTGCCGCACTTTCTGACTTCGAGCAATGGCTTCTGGCGTGCCTGGCACTTCTGGTGCGAACTGCACGCCCGGAAGCCGTTCAGCAAGAACATCAAAGGCAGGGCGGAGGCTAAAGGCTGGATCAACCTTCCCTTTCGCTTTGCCAAAATGGGTAATAATGACAACTCTGCACTGCTGGTTCCGCAGGTACTCCAACGTTGGTAGCGCAGCCAAAATTCTGCTTGGATCCGTGACCTTCCCCTCCCGTACAGGAACGTTAAAATCCGCCCGAACAATCACCTGACGACCAGTAACATTCAATTCTCGCAATGACTTCAGTTGCATAACGTGAACAGAATCGAGCGAAGAAGTTAACTACGTGCACTATG